>VGPB01000021.1 GCA_016875695.1 Chloroflexota bacterium
TCACTACACTTCGCATCGGCGTGCCTTCCTCGCTGGCGCGGCAACGCCCGCGGCTTCTTGTCGTCAAGAAGGACAGTGCGCCGCGCTCTCTTGCCGGCGACCGATCCACAACTTCCGGTCATACCTCCCGCGCGAGGGAAAGCCGGAACTGCTTGCGGAGGCTGGGACGACGACTGCGCGCGCTGGAGGCGCTGGGCCTGAGCGTGGCCGCGCTGGCGCTGGTGCTGGCCGTGACCGGCGCGGTCAACGCGTGGGGCGCGCTGGCGCGCGGGTCGCTGCACGAGCAGCACTCGCCAGCGGCGGCCGAGGCGACGAGGCTGATGCTGCTGAGCGAGCGCCTAGTGGCCACTGCCGGGGCGGCGGCGCTGGTGCCGATCGTCGGTGAGTGGCAGCAGGGCGTGTTGACGCAGGCCGACGACGCGTTCGTGCACCTGCACACGGACGCGGAGCTAGACGCAGGCACGCTGCGCCGGCTGGAAACGGCGTAGGCGGCGGCGCGCACGCCGGCAGACGTGCTGCGGCACACGGACCCGCGCTCCGCGGTGTTCGCGACGGAGGGAGCGCACCTGCGGCTCGCCGCCGCGGAGGTCGTCGGCGCGGCGCAGGCGGTCGGCGACGACGCGCAGGCCCGGCTCGCGGCAGACCTGCGGGCGCGGGAGCGCGCGCTGCTGATGTGAAACGTGGCGGCGTCATGTTCGGGTTCGCGCTCGCGGGAGCGCTGCTGCGCGGCGCGGTGAGCCCGCTGCACCGCCTTGCGCGCCTGGCGCGGGCCGCGATGACGGACGGCAGCCGCAGCGGCGTGTCCTTCGGGGCGCCGTATCCGGCGGGCGTGGCATGGGAGCTGACGCGCGAGTTCGACGAGTTCTTCCGCCAGGCGGCACGGCGCCGGGAGCTCGAGCGCGAGGCGGCGACGGACCCACTGACGGAACTGGCGAACCGACGAGCGTTCTTCGTAGCGCTGGAGCTGGCGATCGAGCGCGCAGGCGTGAGCGACGAAGACTTCCTGCTGTGCTACCTGGATGTGAACGGGTTCAAGGGCATCAACGACAGCCTGGGCCACATGACGGGCGACCAGGCGCTGATGGACATCGCGCACATCCTGCGCACCAGCTTCCGCACCACCGACGTGATCGCCCGGCTCGGCGGCGACGAGTTCGCCGCGATCGCGTTCGGCGTGTCGCAGGAAGGCGCGAGCGAACTGCGCGACCGGCTGGAAGGCACGCTCGAGCAGTTCAACGCGTTCGCCAACGGGCCGTACACGCTCTCGCTGAGCATCGGCATCATGGGCTATGCGCCGATGCTCACGGCGGACGCGCTGCTGCAGCTGGCCGACGAGGCGATGTACCGCGAGAAGCACGGCACGCCACCGACCGAAGAAGCGGCGTAGCGCGGCCGGGGCGTTGTTTTCAGCCTGATCGAAGCCGCGCTCGCTGGATCGCGGCGCCCGAGCGCCGCTACACCTCGCGAAACTCGCCTTCGACGGTGCCGGCGCCCTCCGGCTCCTCACGCGACGCGCTGCCGTCGTCGGCGCCGTCGGTACTGCTGCCGGCGCCGGCCGAGTAGACGGCCTGGCCGATCTCCTGCATGCGCTGCGACAGCGTGTCGATGGCGCCCTGCAGGCGCACGGCGTCGCCGTTGTCGAGCACGGCACGCAGGTCGCGGATCGCCTCCTCGACGCGCACCTTCAGTTCGTCGTCGATCTTATCGGCGTGCTCACGCAGCGTGCGCTCGGCGCTGTACGCGAGGGTATCCGCCTGGTTGCGCAGCTCCACGGACTCGCGGCGTGTGCGGTCCTCGGCGGCGTGCGACTCGGCCTCGCGACGCAGCTTCTCCACCTCGTCCTTGGAGAGGCCGGAGGCGGGCTGGATGGTGATGTGCTGTTCTTTGCTCGTCGCCTTGTCACGCGCGGACACGGTGACGAGGCCGTTGGCGTCAATGTTGAACTCGACCTCGATCTGCGGCACGCCGCGCGGCGCTGGCAGCAGGCCATCGAGGATGAAGCGCGCGAGCGACTTGTTGTCGGCGGCCATCGAGCGCTCGCCCTGCAGCACGTGGATCTCGACGGACGGCTGGTTGTCGGAGGCGGTGGAGAAGGTCTGGCGCGCGCTCGTGGGGATCGTCGTGTTGCGCTCGATGAGCACCGTCATTACGCCGCCGAGCGTTTCGATGCCGAGCGTGAGCGGCGTGACGTCGAGCAGCAACACGTCCTTAACCTCGCCGCGCAGCACGCCGGCCTGAATCGCGGCGCCGATGGCGACGACCTCGTCCGGGTTGACGCCCTTGTGCGGCTCCTTGCCGAAAAACTCCTGCACGCGGCGCTGCACAAGCGGCATGCGCGTCATGCCGCCGACGAGCACAACCTCGTCAATCTGCGACGTGGACAGCCCCGCGTCGGCGAGGGCGCGGCGACACGGCTCGAGCGAGCGCTCGACGAGATCGCCAACGAGCTGCTCGAGGCGCGCGCGCGTGAGCGTGATCGCCATGTGCTTCGGCCCGGACGCATCCGCGGTGATGAAGGGGAGATTGATCTCGGACTGCTGCGTCGTGGACAGCTCGATCTTTGCGCGTTCAGCGGCTTCCTTGAGGCGCTGCAGCGCCATGCGGTCCTGGCCGAGGTCGATGCCCTGCTCGCGGCGGAACTCCGCGATCAGGTCGTTAATGATGGTCGTGTCGAAGTCGTCGCCGCCGAGGAACGTGTCGCCGTTGGTGGCCTTGACCTGGAAGGTGCCTTCGCCGAGCTCGAGGATCGAGATGTCGAAGGTGCCGCCGCCGAGGTCGTACACGGCGATCGTCTCGTCGTGCTGCTTGTCGAGGCCGTACGCGAGCGACGCCGCGGTCGGCTCATTGATGATGCGCAGCACCTCGAGGCCGGCGATGCGGCCGGCGTCGCGGGTGGCCTGGCGCTGCGCGTCGTTGAAGTAGGCGGGCACGGTGATCACGGCCTCGGTGACGGTCTCCCCGAGATACGCTTCCGCATCGGCCTTGAGCTTCTGCAGCACCATCGCGCTGATCTCGGGGGGCGAGTAGGAGCGGCCGCCCATGCTGACGGCGGCGTCGCCGTTGGGCGCGCGCTCGATGGGGAACGGCGCGACGCTCTTCGCGTGCGCGACCTCCGGGTCGTCGAACTTGCGACCCATGAGGCGCTTCACCGAGTAGACGGTATTGTCGGCGTTGGTCACGGCCTGGCGCTTGGCGACGGTGCCGACGAGCCGCTCGCCGCTCTTGCTCACGGCGACGATGGAGGGCGTGGTACGCGCGCCCTCGGCGTTGGGGATGACCTGCGGCTCGCCGCCCTCCATGACGGCGACGCAGGAGTTGGTAGTACCGAGGTCGATGCCGATCACCCTGCTCATTGCGGTTGTGCCTCTCTGCCCTAGTTCAGGCGCCGCGTGCGCGCGGGCTGCAACGCGTGCGCGTGGCGGCGGTACTCATGCGTGCTGTCCCTGCACGGCGGGCTCGCCCTGGCCGACGACGACGCGCGCGGGGCGCAGCACGCGCCCGTCGATCGCGTAGCCGGGCTGCAACACCGCGACGACGTGCCCCTCCGGGCCGGGTGCGAAGGTGACGGCCTCGTGCACGCTGGGGTCGAAGGGCTGGCCCTCGGCGGGCAGGGGGCGCACACCGGATGCTTCCAGCGTAGCGCGGAACTTGCGCTCCACCATGCGCACGCCCTCGACCCAGCGGTGGCCGGCGATCTCCGCGTCGACCGAGGCGAGCGCGCGCTCCAGGTCGTCGAGCACGGGGAGGTAGTTGACCACGAGCGCGGCGAACGAGTAGCGCGTCCATTCCTGACGCTCTTCCTCGGAGCGGCGGCGCAGGTTCTGGTAGTCGGCGGCGGCGCGCAGGTACTGCGCGCGCAGCTGCTCGAGCTCCGCCTCCAACGCGGCGGCGTCGCGCTCGGGCGCTGGTCCGGCGGCCGGATCAGTGGCATGCGACTCGGGTGACAGGTCGGCGTTCACTGTCGGTGCTCCCATGTGTCCGCTCGGCTCGCGACCGAGCGCGGCGAAGGGCCGACTGCTCGGGCCGCAGTCCCACGGTGCGTGCGACTAGCGGTGCATGCGCTCGAGTAACGAGCTGATGAGCGCGGCGACGTAGCGCACGCGCGGGATGGTGTAACCGTAGCGCATGCGCGTAGGTCCGAGCACGGCGATGGTGCCGACAGCACCGTCGCGATCGCCGAACGCGGACACGACCATGCTCCAATCCTGCAGCCACGGGCTACCGTTCTCGTGCCCGATCACCACGCGCGTAGCGCCGCGGCCGATCTGCTGCGGGTCCGGCAGCGTGTGCAGCAGCTCGTAGGCCTGCAGATGGCGCACCGCTTCGAGCATACGCTGCACGGACGAGAACTCCGGCTGCTCTAACGCAGCGCGCAGACCCTCGACGTAGGTCTCGCCGGCCTGGTGCGACTCATCGAGGAGCTCGGCGGTGGCGAGGGCGATGCGCTGCTCGTCGCCGGCGAGCTCCTCGGCGAGCACGCGACCGGCGGCGGCGTCGCTGCCGACGAGGCGCGCGCTCAGGCGGCGCGCCAGCACGGCCAGCGCGTCCTGGTCGACGGGCTGACCGAGCGAGGCGATGCGCTGCAGCACGCGACCGTCTTCCAGCACGGCGACAACGAGCACGGAATCGGCGGTGAGCTCGACGAGCTGCACGTGGCGCAGGCGGACGTCCTGGCCCTGCGGCCGGGCGATCACTGCGATGTTCGTGACGGAGCCCGCGAGCAGGGTGGCGGCGAGGCCAAGCCAGTCGTCCAGGCGCGGCTCGGCTTGGTGGAACTGATGGGCGATCGTGCGCTGCTCGTTCAGCCCGACCGGCTCCTCGGCCATGATCTCTTCGACGTAGAGGCGGTAGCCGCGGTCGAGCGGGACGCGTCCCGCTGAGGTATGCGGCTGCGCGATATAGCCCTCGTCCTCGAGGCGGGCGAGCTCGCTGCGGATCGTGGCGGTCGAGACGCCGAGGCCGTGGCGGGCGGCGAGCGCGCGCGAGCTGACGGGCGTGGCCGTGTCGATGTATTCGTCGACGACCAGCCCCAGGAGCGCGGCGCGGCGCTTGGTGAGCACGTGACGGCCCTTCTAGCACTCTCGGGTGGCGAGTGCTAACCGGAGAAAATTGTAGCCACCGCCCGCGCCGCCGGTCAACGCGGTCACTCGCCGTGACAGGCCCGGGCGAGCACGGGCGGGGGAGCTCCGTCGACGACGAATCGCGTCCATGAGGCGGGCTCGGGCAAGCCGCAAGGCGAGTCCGAGCACGGTCGCCTATACTGCTCGCGCGCGTGAGCCCATGTCCCACTACCCATGGCAGCCCTGCGCCAGCCTCAACGCCTGCGGCGGGGCCAGCGGAGGACGCGTTCTCGGACTTGTACCGCGAGCACGCCGGGCGGGTGTACGGCTACTTACTGGTGCGGACAGGGCGCGCGGCGGACGCCGAAGAGCTGACTTCGCGCGCGTTCCTGAACGCCTTCGCGCAGCTGGCCGGCTTCCGCGGCGGGCCGGGTGGCTTCGGCCCGTGGCTGATGACGATCGCCCACCACCTGCTGGTGAACTGGTACCGCGACCGCGGGCGGCGCCCGCCGGAGGCGCCGCTGGACGCGGCGCTCGCGGTGCCAGCGCACACGCCGGGCCCGGAATCGAGCCTCGAGCGCAGCGAGCGCATCCGCGCGGTGCGCGACGCGGTGCGCGCGCTGCCGGCGGACCGCCAGCAGCTACTAGCGCTGAAGTACGTACAGGGCCTGACGAATGCACAGATCGGCGCGCGCATGGGCCGCTCGGAGGGCTCGGTCAAAGCGCTGCACCACCGCACGCTGCGCCAGCTGGAAGCAACGCTGCGCGAGGCGTAGGCGTCGGCCGGCGCAGGTGCGCCGGCGGTGGCCGCCCAGCCCGCGCGCCGATACGCTGAGGCAGAGGAGGGCGCGCCGTGGAGATCAGCTGGCTCGGGCACGGGTGCACGCGGGTGCGCACGCGGCACGCGACGGTAGTCGCGGACCCGTTCGAACGCGCGAACGGCCTAGACATGGGACGGCCGACGGCGGACGTCGTGACGGTGTCGCACCACGACCCGCTGCACGACCATGTGGCGGGCGTGCGCGGCCAGCCGCTGGTCATCGACGGGCCGGGCGAGTACGACGTGATGGGCGTGCAGCTCACAGCGATCTCGGCGTGGTCGCGCGCGACTGATGCCGCAGAAGGCGAGGCGAGCGGGCGCGAGCGCCGCACAGCGTTCCTGCTGGAGGCGGAGGGGCTGAGCATCGCGCTGCTGGGTGCGATGGGGCAGCCGCCGTCGCCGGAGCAGGCGGAGGCACTGGCGAACGCCGACGTGCTGGTGGTGCCGATCGGCGAGGGCGCGCTGGCGTCCGACGAGGCCGCGCGCACGGTGCGCGCGCTGGAGCCGGCGATCGTGGTGCCGGTGAGCTACCGGGCGGGCGGTGGCGCGGCCGAGGGAAAGGGCCAAGGCGAGGGCGCGGCGGAAGCGAGCGCCGACCCCGCGCTCACGGCGTTTCTCGCGGCGCTCGGAACGACCGCGGAGACGCCGCTGCCGAAGCTCTCGCTGCAGGCGAAGGCTACGAGCGAGCGGCAGCGAGTGGTGCTGCTAGAGCCTCGCGGCTAGCGAGATCGGGTTCCCGGTTCGGTTCGGTTCGGTAGGCCCGGGTCGCGTCTAGGGCAGGTAGCCAGCGCCCATCGGGTTGACGATGTTGCCGTTGAGCGAGACCTCGAAGTGCAGGTGCGCGCCGGTGGCACGACCGGTGGCGCCGCTGATACCGAGCGTCGCCCCTTGTTCCACGAACTGCCCGAGCGCGACCGCGATGCTCGAGAGGTGAGCGTAGCGCGTCTCGAGCCCGCCTTCGTGGCGCAGCACGACGTTGTACCCGTACGAGCAGCAGCGGTCGCCGCCCGCGAACACGACCTGGCCGGCGGCGGCGGCGGCGACGGGGACATACGGCGCCTCGATGTCGATGCCGAGCGGGTGGGAGGGTCCGAAGAAGGAGGTGACGTTGTTGACGACCGGCCAGATGAAGCGCGCGCGGCCGGGCGCGGACGCGGCGGGAGCGGGCGCCGCGGCCTGGGCGGCCGGAGCGGGGCGCAGGCTCAGCGCGGGCCGGGGGGCGATCTTGCCGGCCGGCACGAGAATCGTGGAGCCCTCGCGCAGCAGATTGGGGTTGCCGGCAAGGCCGTTGGCGGAGAAGCCGGTGATGTCGGTGACCTTGGCGTCGTACTGCGCGGCGATGTCGGTGAGCGTCTCGCCGACGCGGACCTGGTGGAGGATGCCGTCGACGGCCGGGATCTGCAGCCTGGAGCCGACGGTGAGCGCGTCCTGGTCGGAGATGACGTGCACGTTGTTCCAGGCGATGTACGCGGTGCCAATGCCGAAGCGAGCGGCGATGCCGCTGACGGTGTCGCCCTCCTGCACGACGTACTGATAGAAGCGCAGCCGCTCCTCGGTGCGGGAGGCAACGACGCGCTCGTTGCCGGTGCGCGCGGTGGCGGCGGCGGGGCTCGCGCTGGCGGATGCGACGCGTTGGCCGAGCACGGACAGCGCCTGCTGCGTGGTGTCGGTGGCGCGGATCACGATCTCCTGCTGGACCGCGGGGGCGACGACGGTGAGCGGCACGGCGCGGGCGTCGAGGCGGGTGACGGACGCTGCCGGCGCGGCGGCGGCGAGGCCGGGGAGTGAGAGCGCGGAGACGCGCAGCGCGGGCGCGGGACCGCTCGCGGCGCCGCCGCCGGCGCGCTGGCCGACGAGCGTGACGAGCATGAGGATCGCCGCGACGCCCGCGTGGGCGAGGATGCGCGTGCGGTACGCGCGCGCGTGCGCACGGGGGTACCGCGCGGCTCGCAAGAGTGCACGGCTGCGGCGCCGGCGCGGAGGCGGTGTGATCGTACCGGGCTCGGGAATCGACTCGGCCTTCCGCTAGTGCCGCCCTGCGCTCAACGTTCCGAGGCGGGCGGATAGGCCACCCGACGGGAAGACGCTCCGACTCGGGGCGAGGATACCACGGCGATCTGGCTCGACAATCCGAGTTTGGGCCTCATAATAACGTTAACAGTGCCAATATATCAAGGCTGAATGTCCTCATCATGACGTGCGCGTCACTGTCAGGTTTATGCTGTGCCCGTACGGTCAAGACGACTCCCGCGACGCGTTACGAAACGGTTGCGGAGACGGTGCGAAGCTCGCGATGACGTTGCAGGCGATGCGCGCCGGGGCTGCGCGCGCAATGACGATGCGTGCCCGTCGGACGGGGCGCGCTAGATGATCTCGGACTTGAGCGTGGCCAGGAACTCGGCGTTGGTGCGCGTCTTGGAGAGCCGCTCGAGCACGCGCTCGGTGGCGTCGGTGCCCTGGTCTCCGACCATCGCGGCCATGCGGCGGAGTAGCCACACCTGACGCAGGGTCTCCTCGTCGAAGAGCAGGTCCTCGCGGCGGGTGGACGAGGCGAAGATGTCGATGGCGGGGTAGACGCGCTTCTCAGCGAGCCGGCGGTCGAGCCTGAGCTCCATGTTCCCGGTGCCCTTGAACTCCTCGAAGATCACGTCGTCCATGCGCGAGCCGGTCTCAACGAGGCAGGTGGCGATGATCGTGAGCGAGCCACCTTCTTCGGTGTTGCGCGCGGAGCCGAAGAAGCGCTTGGGCGGGTAGAGAGCGATCGGGTCCATGCCGCCGGAGAGCGTACGCCCGCTGGTAGGGATGGCGAGGTTGTAGGCGCGGGCGAGGCGGGTGATGGAGTCCATGAGGATGACGACGTCCGTGCCGCCCTCGACGAGGCGGCGGGCGCGCTCGATCGCGGCCTCGGCGACGCGCGTGTGGTCCTCGACGGGCTCGTCGAAGGTGGAGGCGATGACCTCGCCGCGCACGGAGCGCTGCATGTCGGTCACTTCCTCGGGGCGCTCGCCGATGAGCAACACCATGAGGTGGACGTCGGGGCTGTTCTGGCTGATGCCGTGCGCGATGGACTTGAGCAGCATCGTCTTGCCGGCCTTGGGCGGCGAGACGATGAGGCCGCGCTGGCCGCGCCCGATGGGCGCGAAGAGGTCGACGATGCGCTGGCTGAGCTCCAGCGCGTCGCCCTCGAGCGGCAGCTGGCGATTAGGGAAGATCGGCGTGAGGTTCTCGAAGTACGGGCGCCGGCGCGCGACGTCCGGATCGACGCCGTTAACGGCGTCGACGCGCAGCAGGCCGTAGTACTTCTCAGAGTCCTTGGGCTGGCGGACCTGACCGGTGACGTAGTCGCCGTTGCGCAGGCCGAAGCGGCGGATCTGCGACTGCGACACGTACACGTCGTTGCGCCCGGGGATCAGCCGCTCGCCGCGGAGGAAGCCGAAGCCGTCGTCGACGATGGAGAGGACGCCACCGGAGAAGATGTTGCCGTGGCGTACGGCCTGATGCTGGAGGATGCGAAACATCAGCTCCTGCTTGGGCAGGGAGGGCGCGTTCTCCACCTGCAACTGCTGGGCGAAGGCGATCAGCTCCTCGCGCGGGCGGCGCTCGAGCTCGGAGATGTTGACGTTGAGCGGCGGGCCGTCGCCGTTGCGGCGATCGTGCTCGAGCCGCTCGCCCCGTTCCGGGCGCTCGGGCCGCGGTGGGCGATCGTGGCGCCGGGTGTCGTCGATGGCGAATGCGGGATCGGTACCGGAGAGGGCGTCGGAGGCGATGTCCGGCAACGGCTCTTTCTGCGGGTCGCCGGGCGCGCTTGCGGCGCGCCCACGAGCGGGGCCTCGTGCCATAGAGTGCGTGCCTTTGTGTGGCTGGTGCGGGGGCGAAGCAGGTGCCGCCGCGTGCCGGATGAGGTGCAGACCGGGGTCCCGGACGGGAGTCACAGACCCGGGACGCCGAGCGATGGGCCGCGCGTGTCGCGCTCCGAGGCGGGGATGCGTGCGGGGCGGCCGAGTGACTGCATTACAGTCTAGAGGCGTCACCGCCGTTTCGACAAGCGGCGCGCGCGCCCGATGCGTGGGGGATCGCCCTACACCGGCGCCACGACTGCACCGCGGGGACCGCTACACCGGTGAGTAGGTGGCGGCGTCGGCGAGGAAGCGCGCGATGCCGGCGTCGGTGAGCGAGTGGCGCACCATCTGGAACAGCACGCTTGCGGGCAGCGTGGCGACGTGCGCGCCGGCGAGCGCGGCCTGCGTGACGTGGCGCGGGCTGCGGATGCTGGCGGCCAGCACCTGCGTCGGCAGGTGGAACAGCTCGAAGATGCGCACGGCTTCGCTCACGACCGTCATGCCGTCCTCGCCGGCGTCGTCGAGGCGGCCGACGAACGGCGAGACGTAGGCGGCGCCGGCGAGGGCGGCGAGCAGCGCCTGATTCGCGGAGAAGATGAGCGTGGTGTTGATGCGGATGCCCTCGGCGGAGAGCCGGCGGATCGCAGCGAGGCCGGGCTCCGTGAGCGGCACCTTCACGACGACGTTCGGGTGCCAGGCGGCCACGCGGCGCGCCTCGGCGACGATGTCGTCGGCCTCGGTGGAGATGCACTCGGCGGAGATGGGGCCGTCGACGACGTCGCAGATCTCGAGCACGCGCGCGCGGTAATCGACGCCCTCGCGGGCGACGAGCGTGGGGTTGGTAGTCACGCCGGAGATCACGCCCATGGCGGCGGCACGGCGAATCTCGTCGATGTTCGCGGTGTCGAGGAACAGGCGCATCGGCGGGACCTCCGAGGCCGGACAGGGGGTGGGCTAGAAGGGCTTGAAGACGGCGAGCCAGGCCATGAGCGGGACCGTCGCCACGAGTATCGTAACGAATACGACCGGCACGTTGTCGGCGAGCGCGGCGGTGAGCTCGGGCGTGACTTCGCCGCGCTTGTTCGCCTGCAGCGCCAGGTAGCGCACGCGGCGCAGACCCACGCCGAGCAGCGGCAGCGCGACGAAGACGTCGAGCATGTAGACGATCTCGAGCGCGAGCAGCCAGCCGGTGGTGACGAGATTCCAGTCGGCGCCAGCGGCCCAGGCCACGCCGGTGACGCCGGCGGCGATGTAGCCGGGCAGCAGCCAGGCGGTCTCGTTGCGCTGGGCCTCGGAGAGCAGGAGTGTGCGCTCGCTGAGGTCCGGGGTGCGCCAGGCGCGCCAGACCGGCACGGCGACGGCGCCGAGCCCGCCGGCGAGCCAGAGCAGCGCGAGCGTATGCAGCAGGCGCAGCGTCACGCGCGCCCCACGCTGGCCGTCTCGCGGTCGCGCGCGCGCTCCAGCGCCGCGCCGAGGAAGTCGCGGAACAGCGGCTGGGGGCGGCCGGGGCGCGAGGTGAACTCCGGGTGGAACTGCGCGCCGACCATCCACGGGTGGTCGCGGAGCTCGACGATCTCGACGAGCTGGCCGTCGGGGGACCAGCCGGAGGCGACGAGGCCGTGCGCCTCGAGCGCGGGGAGCAGCGCGCTGTTCACCTCGTAGCGGTGGCGGTGGCGCTCGCGGACGAGCTCGCGACCGTAGGCGGCGTGCGCGCGCGTGCCGGGGACGAGCCGGCAGTCGTAGCCGCCGAGGCGCATGGTGCCGCCCAGCTCGTCGACGGAGCGCTGCTCGGAGAGCAGAGCGATCACGGGGAAGGGCGTGCGCGGGTCGGCCTCGGTAGTGTTGGCGCCGGGCATGCCGGCGACGTTGCGGGCGAACTCGCAGACGAGCATCTGCATGCCGAGGCAGTCACCGAGGTAGGGGACGCGCTGCTCGCGGGCGTACTGGACTGCGGCGATCTTTCCCTCCAGCCCGCGGTCGCCGAAGCCGGGGCAGAGCACGATGCCGTCGGCATCGCCGAGCAGCTCGGCGGCGGGCCGCGTCTCGAGGTCCTCCGAATGCACCCAGCGCAGGTCGAGGCGCGCGTGGTGGTGCACCGCGGCGTGGATCAGCGCCTCCTTGATCGAGAGGTAGGCGTCGTGCAGCTCGACGTACTTGCCGACGACGGCGACGCGCGCGGTCGCCTGGGGGTTGCGCAGCCGCTCCACGAAGGAGCGCCAGGCGGTGAGGTCGGGGCTGGCGGCCGGGAGCTCGAGCTGGCGCGCCACGAGCTCGTCGAGGCCCGCCGCCTCGAGGTAGAGCGGGACCTCGTAGATGGAGTCGGCGGTCTCCAGCGCGATCACGGCCTCGGTGTCCACGTTGCAGAAGAGCGATATCTTCTCGCGCAGGGGCTGGGGCACAGGGAGGTCGGAACGCGCGACGACCACGTCGGGCTGGATGCCGAAGGTGCGCAGCTCGCGCACCGAATGCTGGGTGGGCTTGGTCTTGAGCTCGTGGGTGGCGCCGATGTAGGGCAGCAGCGTCACGTGGATGGAGAGCGTCTCCCGTGGGCCGAGCGCGTGGCGCAGCTGGCTGATGGCCTCGAGGAAGGGCTGGCCCTCCATGTCGCCAACGGTGCCACCGACCTCGACGAGCACGATCTCGGCGTCGAGCGCCTGGCCGGCGAGGCGGATGCGGCGCTTGATCTCGTTGGTGATGTGGGGGATCGGCTGGATGGTGCCGCCGAGGAAATCGCCGCGGCGCTCCTTGCGGATAACCTCCTCGTAGACCTGGCCGGTGGAGGTGGAGTTCACGCGCGCGAGCGGCTGGTCCAAGAAACGCTCGTAGTGGCCGAGGTCGAGGTCGGTCTCGGCGCCGTCGTCGGTGACGTAGACCTCGCCGTGCTGATAGGGGGACATGGTGCCCGGATCGACGTTGATGTAGGGGTCGAGCTTGAGGATGGAGACGCGCAGGCCGCGGGCCTTGAGGATGCGGCCGAGCGAGGCGGTGACGATGCCCTTGCCGACCGAGCTGACGACGCCGCCGGTGACAAAGACGTATTTCGGCAAGTCAGCACCGCCTCACGCGACGCAAGGTCGCCCGTGGTGTCGGGGTTGCGCGGTGACGGGGAGTCAGACGGGGGGACACGTCCCATGCTAGCGCGGGCGCGGGTGGCGTCAATGCGGGGTCCTCGCGGGCGTTCGCAACCAGCGGCGCGAGCGTTAGCGCGCGTACACGGCGAGGACCCCGATGGTGACCGCGATGACGACCACGTCGGCGGCGAGCTCGGCAGCGCGGCCGTGCTCGCCGCTCACCAGGAAGGCGATGAACACCCCGAGGGCGGCGTTCTGACTGACGAAGTCCAGTTGGACGCCGAGCACGTTCGTCGCGACGATGGACTGGGCGAGCAGCGCGAGTGCTGTGAGCAGCGAAACCGCAGCTGACTGTCGTAGCCCGCACGGGCGAGGACTCGTGGCAGCGCGGGCACTCGGTCCTCCCGATCTCCAGCCTGTACTGTCCGCGCCAACAGCAGTCCCGGACAGGGTCGACCGGACCCTCCAGAACGGGCCGTCTTGCCGCGATCGCCGGGGCGGCCGTACCCTCGGGCGGCCGGCCGAGTGCGGACATGGACCGCCTTCGAGGAGGCTCGCAGTGGCGGTGGAGCCGCGGGTGGCGACGCTTGCGAACGGGCTGCGCGTGATCACCGCGACGCTCCCGCAGGCGCAGGCGGCTGCAGTCGCGTTCTTCGCCGGGGTGGGCTCGCGCGGCGAGGAGCGACGCACGAACGGGCTGTCGCACTACCTGGAGCACATGCTGTTCAAGGGCACACAGGCGCGGCCGAACGCGCAGCAGATCGCGCAGGCGATCGAGGGCGCGGGCGGCACGCTGAACGCGTACACCACGCACGAGCTGACGTGCTACTGGAACAACGTGCCGTTCGAGGCGGCCGCGGGCGGCATCGACGTGGTCGCCGACATGATCCAGCACTCGCTGCTCGCGGCCGAGGAGATCGACCGCGAGCGCACGGTGGTGCAGCAGGAGATCCGGCGCAGCCACGACACACCCGCCGCGTGGGTGAGCGAGCTGCTGGGGCGCGCGACGTTCGGTGACCAGCCGGTGGGCTGGCCGGTGGCGGGCTCGCTGGAGACCGTGGGGGCGCTCGAGCGCGGCGACTTCACGGCGCACATGGCGCGCTTCTACACCACGCGCAACGCGGTGTTCTCGGTCGCGGGGAACGTCGAGCACGAAGCGGTGGTGGCCGCCGCGGAGCGGCTGTTTCGCGACCTGCCCGCGGGCGAGGCGGCTCCGGCGCCACCGGCGCAGCCCGGGCTGCCCGCGGAGCGCGTGATCGTGGAGCAGCGCGAGACCGAGCAGACGCAGATCGCGCTGTCGGCGCAGGCGCTCGCGCGCAACGACCCGGATCGCTACGCGCTCGAGATACTGCACACGATTCTTGGGCGGGGGATGTCGTCGCGGCTGTTCGAGGAGGTGCGTGAACGGCGGGGGCTCGCGTACTCGGTCGGCTCGCGCGTCTCGCGCTTCCGCGACATCGGCGCGTTCACGGTGGCGGCGGGCGTGACGCGGGCGCAGCAGGAGGAGGCGTTGCAAGTGATCGTGGGAGAGCTGTGGCGCGTCGTGGCCGACGCGGTGCCGGAGGACGAGCTGCGCCGCGCCATCGACTACGCGACGGGCAGCTTCCGACTCTCGATCGAGACGGCGATGTCGTACGGGCAGCGCTACGGCGACCAGCTGCTGCAAGACGGGCGCATCGAGCCGGTGGAAGAGACGGTCGCGGCGCTGCGCGCGGTGACGGCGGCCGACGTGCAGCGCGTCGCGCGACGCGTGATCGGGCCGGGGCAGTTCGCGCTGGCGGTGGTCGGGCCGTCGGCGCCGGCGGACCGCCTCGACGCGATCCTCGCGAGCTAGCGATGCCGGAGGCGTTGCGTCCGGGCGGTGTGCGCATCCACTACGAGGTGCTGGGCCCGGCGGAGAGCGCCGCGGCGCCGCTCGCGCTCGCGCACGGGTTCGGGGTGTCGCACGAGATGTGGGCGTGGCAAACGCCGTACCTCGCGGCGGGACGGCGGGTGATCCTGTGGGACGCGCGCGGGCACGGCGCGTCGAGCGCGCCGCCGGACCCCGCCCAGTACGCGATGGCGGAGCTCGCCGCGGACCTGCGCGCGATACTGGAGGTGGCGGGGGCAGCGGGTAGCTGTGTCATCGGCGGAATGTCGTTCGGGGGGCAGATCGCGCTGCAGTACGCGGTGGACTATCCGCGATCGACGCGCGCGCTGGTGCTCTCCGACACCACGACTCGGGGCTCGCGCGCGGCGGCCGAGCCGTCACAGGTCCCGGCGCAGCTCGCGCGCGACCCGGGGCTCGCGGGCGCGTACCTCGGCATGCAGGGGCGTGCCGACCTCACGCCGCACCTGCCGGAGCTCGCGATGCCGGCGCTGGTCATCTACGGCGACTGGGACGAGCTAATCGCGGACGGCGTGCACCGGCTTGCGGACGGGCTGCCACAGCGGCGCGTGGTGCGCATGTCCGGGTGCTACCACGGCACCTCCGCGCAGCGCCCGAAGGACTGGACCGACATCGTGCAGGAGTTCCTGGCCGATGTCGACGCCGGCACGCCGGTGGCCGGCGAGCTGACGCGCTAGCCGCGTGATCGCGCCATCGTGATCAGACGATCGTGATCGCGCTGCGCAGCCTGTTACAGCTGCAGCCGCTGGACGCGGGCGCCGCGCGTGCAGTGCGCGCGAGCGCCGCCGACGCGATGCTGCTCGACCTGGCGGGCGCGCAGGCGTTCGGTGACCGCGCGGGCGCG
>VGPB01000022.1 GCA_016875695.1 Chloroflexota bacterium
GGGCGGCGGGGGCGTTGGGCGGCGCCGCCTCGGCGGCGTAGCGGCAGACGACGATGAGCGGGGTGGCGGCGGGCAGCGGGGCGCTGCCGTGCTGGTCGGTCCAGGGCGCGTTGACGAAGGTGGGCGCGTCGACGAGGTAGCCGACGAGGCCGCCGCCGCTGCGGTTGGCCCACACGGCGGCGACGGTGCACCCGGCAGCGCGCGCGGTGCTCACGGCGGCGTCGACGGGTCCGCCGCTCCACACCACGAGCGCGAAACCGCCGGCGGGCGGCACGCTGCCGGTGAGCGTGGCCGCGGGTGCGGCGATGGCGGGGGTCGCAGGCGGCGCGGTGGCGGCGGACGGCGCGCTCGCGAGGGCGCGCAGGTAAGCGGTTACGACCCAGCCGGTGCGCGCGGCGCCGGAGTCGACGAGCTGCCACTCGAAGCCGTCGGCGGGACGCAGGCCGGAGAGCACGCGCACGGTGCTGCCGTCGGGAAGGCAGGCGAGCACCTGGGCGCCCAGGCCTGGGTCCGCGCGCAG
The DNA here is from genome assembly GCA_016875695.1 of Chloroflexota bacterium. Classification (GTDB taxonomy): domain Bacteria; phylum Chloroflexota; class Dehalococcoidia; order UBA2979; family UBA2979; genus SHYP01. Next base: position 521 of record VGPB01000022.1, read on the forward strand.
GCGCAGGCAGTCGCCGTCGGCGTCGACGACGGCGGTGGTGCCGGGTTCGAGCGCGAGGGCGGGTGTGGGCGCCAGCAGGGCGAGGGCGAGCGCGAGCGTGGCGACGAGCGAGGCGCGGCGGGACGGGCGCAGCCGCACAGCGAGACCTCCCGGCGCAAGGGTCGCGCCCCGGCCGTCCGGCTGCCCGGACGGCTGCCCCGCCTCGGCGCAGTGTACGGGGTGGGCGCGGCGCGGCCTACCCCGGAGCGCGCGGGGGAGGTGGCGCGGCGGAGCGTATCCATCTTCGGCGCAGGCTGGGGCTCCCCGATGCCCAAGACCTGCACAAGCGCGTACGCTCGATGGCATGCGCTACACGGTGCAGGCGGCGTCGATCGTGACCGGGGTCTCGGAAAGTCGGCTGCGCACGTGGGAGCGGCGCTACGGCGTGCCGCTGCCGTCGCGCTCCGAGAGCAGGCGGCGCTGGTACGAGGAGGCGGACCTCGTGGTCGCGCGGCGCATGGCGGCGCTGGTGGCGGCGGGGATCCCGGTGTCGGAGGCCGCGCGGGGGGCGCTCACGGAGCGCGCGATCGAACAGCGAGTGCCGGCGACGGCGGCGGAGGACCCGCGCGTGGGGGAGCTGGTGGAGGCGGCGGCGCGCGCTAGACGGGGAGCGTATCGCGGCGCTGCTGGAGGGTGCTGGCGTGTGTGTGGACGCCGCGCCGTGGCGAGGCGCCGCCTCGCGCAACATGCGCCGAGGGCAGCGCACCGGCAACGGGACCAGCCCACAACTTGTGAGGGCGCGCGTGCGGGCCCCGGATGAGCGCTCGACGTTTGCGCGACGTTGGTGGCCTGCGGTGTGCGCTCTAGGCGAGCAGCAGCCCGAGCGGCACGAGCGTCATCGCCGCGAGGAACGCAGCGAGCCAGCGCGGCTGCGCCGAGACGTGGTGCGCGACACCGAGCAGCGCGCGCTGGTACGGGCGGTACGCGAGCGTGAGCACGAGCAGCGAGACGAGGGTGACGGAGAGCATCTCGACCATGACGACCTCGGTGGCGCCGCCGCCGGGGACGAGGAACGAGGCGAAGAGCGTGTCGATGAACGTCGTGATGTTCGCGCCCATGATGTAGGGGATGACCGCGTTGCGCCGCACGATGCCCTTGAGCGTGAGCGGTACGAGGATCGTCACGGAGAGCGACACGGACATCGTCACCGACGTGATGAGCGCGCCGAAGAGGAACATCGAGCGCGGCGAGTCGAAGCGGCTCGACAGGTGCTCGATGCGCGGGGAGGGCGGGTCGAGCGTGGGGAGCAGGCGGTCGAAGAGCCAGAACGCGCCGAGCAGCGCGCCGATGCCGAGCGCGAAGAGCTCGGCGGCGGGCAGGCGCTCGTCGAGCGCGCTGACGAGCGGCTTCGCGACGGTGCCAATCGGCTCCCACTGCAGCGGCAGGCGCTCGATGGCGCCGTGCAGCCAGCCGGCCTTGAGGATGGCGAGGCCGAGCAGCGTGGCGGGCGTGTAGATCGTCGCGGTGGTGAGCAGCGCGACGACGCCGACGTAGATGCCGTCGGGGCGGCGGCGGCCGCGCAAGTAGGCGACGAAGCCGACGAGCAGCACGACCATGGAGGCGCCGAAGCGCGACCCGGAGACCATGCCGAGCGCCTCGCTGGTGGTGACGGCTCCGCCGTGGAGCAGGGAGAGCGCGAGCGCGGCGACGGGGGAGCCGGAGAGCGCGCCGTAGGCTAGCAGCCAGCCGAAGCCGAGCAGGTTGAGCGGTCCGTGTGCGTCGAGGCGCTGCAGCAGGTCGGCGACGCCGCCCGCTGCGGCGGCGAGCAGGCGCAGCGCGAGCACGAACAGGTAGAGCACGAGCACGCTGCCGGCGGCGGTGCGCAGCGTGAGCGCCGTGAGCGCCGTGGGCCGCACGGCGCGCGCGGGCAGGCGGGTGTGCAGCCACGCGGGCAGCGGGGGGACGACCGGCTCGTCGGGCACCGCCGAGGGGTCGCGCGGCGGCGCCTCGACGGCGCCATGCGTGCTCACCGGGCGCTCGCGGCGCCGCGCATCGATTCGATGAGCATCTGCGCGACCTCGGGGCGCGTGAACTCGACGGGCGGTACCTGGCCCGCGGCGAGCATCTCGCGCACGCGCGTGCCGGAGAGCGTGACGTGCTCGGTCGACGGATGCGGGCAGCTGCGCGTACTGGCCATGGAGCCGCAGGCGCGGCAGAAGAAGGTGTGCTCGAAGCGCAGCGGTGTGATCGCGAGCTCGCCGGGCGCGAGTTCGTCGAAGATCGTCTGCGCGTCGTAGGTGCCGTAGTAGTTGCCGACGCCGGCGTGGTCGCGGCCGACGATGAAGTGCGAGCAGCCGTAGTTCTGGCGCATGATCGCGTGGAAGATCGCCTCGCGCGGGCCGGCGTAGCGCATCGAGGCGGGGAGCACGGACAGCAGCACGCGGTCGCGCGGGTAGTAGCCGTCGAGCAGCACCTGGTAGCAGCGCATGCGCACGTCGGCGGGGATGTCGCCGGCCTGCGTCTCGCCGACGAGCGGGTGCAGCAGCAGGCCGTCGACGAGCTCGAGCGCGACCTTCTGCAGGTACTCGTGCGCGCGGTGCACGGGGTTGCGCGTCTGGAAGCCGACGATGGTGCGCCAGCCGCGCGCGGCGAACGCGGCGCGCGTCTGCGCGGGCGTCAGTCGGTGCTCCGGGAACTCGGGGTCCGGCGGCAGCGCGAAGGCGCGCACGGCGCCCCCGAAAAGCGTGCCGGACTGCGCGTAGATCGCGGCGACGCCGGGGTGCGCGGGGTCCTCGGTGCGGTAGACCATGCGCGCCTCGCGCGCGCGGTCGGCGGGGTAGGCCTCGGCGACCTGCATCACGGCGAGCGGCACGCCCTGCGGCGTGACGAGGCACGCTTCACGGCCGACGAGCGCGCGCGCCTGCTCGTCCGGGGCGGAGAGCGTGACGGGGACGCTCCACACGGGGCCGGAGGCGAGGTGCATGGAGTCGATCACGGCGTCGTAGTCGGCGCGGCCGAGGAAGCCGTCGAGCGGGCTGAGCGCGCCGACGGCGAGCAACTCGAGGTCCGTGACCTGGCGCGCGTCGAGCGTGAGGGTGGGCAGCGAGCGTGCGCGTTCGGCGAGCGCGGCGGCCTCGGCGCCGGTGGCGAGGCGCTCGTTGAGGCGTCCGCCGTGTGGCGCGACGAGCGCGGCGGCGGTGTCCTGGGCGGCGGGGGCGCTAGGCACGGGCGGCCGCCGGCACGAGCCCGCGTTGCTCGAGCGTCGCGAGGATGTCGGCGAGCGACTCGGCCTCGGTCTGCGACTCGGAGTTCACGCGCACCTCGGGGTGCTCGGGGGCTTCGTACGGGTCGGAGACGCCGGTGAAGTTCGCGATCTCGCCGCGCAGCGCTTTCGCGTACAGGCCCTTGACGTCGCGGCGCGTGAGTTCGTCGATCGAGCAGTCGACATGGACCTCGATGAAGTTCGGGACCTGCGCGCGCACCTGGTTGCGGATGTCGGCGTACGGCGAGATGGCGGCGGTGATCACGCCGACGCCGTTGCGCGCGAGCAGCTTCGCGACGTAGCCGATGCGCAGGATGTTGGTGTCGCGGTCCTCCTTCGAGAAGCCGAGGCCTTTCGAGAGGTTGGTGCGCACCTCGTCGCCGTCGAGGATCTCGACGGGCACGCCGCGCTCGCGCAGCACGGGGGCGAGCGCTTCGGCGAGCGTGGACTTGCCGGCGCCGGAGAGGCCGGTGAACCAGACGACGAATCCGGGCTGCGCCACGCGCGTTCCTTTCTCGATGGTCGCGATGCGCCGAGCGTGCGGCGGTACGGGTGCGGTGCGCGCGGGTGCGCCGCAGGCTACGGCTCCGTGTGCAGGCCGCACTCCGTCTTGTCCTGGCCGGCCCAGCGCCCGGAGCGCGGGTCGTCGCCGGGCTTGACGGCCTTGGTGCAGTTCGTGCAGCCGATGCTCGGGTAGCCCTGGTCGTGCAGCGGGTTGTACGGGACGTTGTTGGCGAAGATGTACGCCCACACGCGCTTCTCGTCCCAGTTGATGAGCGGGTTGAGCTTGACGAGGCCGAACTTGGCGTCCCACTGCACGGCGGGCGTGTCGGCGCGCTCGCTGGACTGGTCGCGGCGCAGGCCGGAGATCCAGGCGCGCTTGCCGGCGAGCGCGCGGCGGTTGGGCTCGATCTTGCGGATCTCGCAGCACAGGTCGGGGTCGCGCTCCCATAGCGCGGCGCCGTGCTGCGCGGCCTGCTGCTCCGGCGTGACGTCGGTCCTGTAGCCGACGACGCGCGCGCCGGGCCAGCGGGTGGCGGTGGTGTTCACCATCGCGAGCGTCTCCGGGAACAGGTAATCGGTGTCGAGGTAGAAGACCTCGGCGCTCGGGCGCAGCTTTTGCACCATGTCCATGAGCACCATGCCGGACACGCCGCCGAACGAGCAGGCGAGGGTGACGCCGTCGCCGTAGCGCGCGAACGCCCATGCGAGGATGGCCTCGGGCTCGGCGTGGTCGAGGGCGGCCGCGGCCTGCGCGATCACGTCGGCCTCGGCGTGATCGACGGGCACGCTTTCGCGCGCGATCTCGCCCATGCTCGGGTGCGTGGTCATCAGTGCTCCGTCTCTGCAAGCTCGGCTCCGGACCGAGCTCGGCCGTTCTCGACGCTGGGTGGTGGGTCGCACGCGCTGCTAGGTCGGCGTCAGATGGCGCACTCGCCCTCGCCGCGTTCGAGCACGTAGAGGCCTTCGCGCTCCCAGTCGATGAACTCGTTCATGGCTTCGAGCGAGAACTCGGGTGGCAGCGCGAGGTCGGTGAGCAGCGCCTCGAGCTGCTTGGTGCCGACGCGCTGCGCGAAGGCGTTGAACTCCTCGTCGGGGCCGAGGCGCTCGGCCTGGTAGTGCGCGATGAAGCGCTCGACGACCTCGGGCGCGCGCTTCGCGGGGACGCGCGTCTTGAGCAGGTCCCCGATGCGGATGCGGCCGTTGGCGCGCGCGCCGCCGACGAAGATGTGGTAGGCGGGCACCTGGCGCTCGTCCGTGTTCGCGGCCTTGATCGCGGCGCCGTGGAAGCCGATCGAGCCGATGTGGTGCTGGCCGCAGGAATTGGGGCAGCCCGAGACGTTGATGCGCATGCGGCGCGTGGCGGGGTCGACGATGTCGAGCGTCTGCACCTTCGCGGAGATCGCGCGGTTGAGGCCCATCGAGCAGGTGATGCCGAGCTTGCAGGAGTCCGTCCCCGGGCAGCTCACGACGTCCGTGATCTCCTGCGCGCCGGCCTCGTGCAGGCCGAGCTCGCGGAGCGCGCTCCACACGAGGTAGACGTGCGCTTCCGGGATCCAGCGCAGCACGATGTTCTGGTTGACCGAGGTGCGCGCGCGGCCGCTGGCGAACGTGCGCATGATCTGCGCGATGCCGCGGAAGTGCTCCGGCGTGAGGTCGCCCTGCGGGACCTTCACCTCGACGGTGCAATAGCCGGCCTGGCGCTGCGGCCGCACGTTGGTGGCGACGAAGCGCTCGAAGGTGGCGCGGTCGGCGGGGGCGGGCTCGGCGCGCTCGGCGGGGAGCGGCGGCGCTGCGGCCTCCTCGTCGTCGATGAAGAGCAGCGCGTTTGTGTCGGGGCGTTCGCTCGCCCAGGGCTTCTGCAACTCCTCGTCGACCATCTGCTGGAAGGCGGCCTCGCCGACGCGGTGCACGAGGAACTTGATGCGGGCCTTCGCGCGGTTCTTCCGCAGCTCGTCGGCGGCGTTGAAGATGCGCAGCACGGCCTCGGAGACGCGCAGGTACTCGTCGACGGAGACCCACTCGCGGAGCATGACGGCGTCACGCGCCATGATCGCGAGGCCGCCGCCGGCGACCATGCGGAAGCCCCTGGTGGGCACGCCGTCGACGTCGCGGATCTCGGGGATGAAGCCGAGGTCGTGGATGCCGGTGATCGCCTCGTCCTGCGCGCTGCCGGTGAAGGCGACCTTGAACTTGCGCGGGAGCAGCTGGGTGATGGGGTTGCGCACCCAGTAGCGCACGAAGGCGCCGGCGTACGGGGAGATGTCGAACGGCTCGTCGGCGCGGACGCCGGCGTAGGGGTCGCCGGTGACATTGCGCACGGTGTTGCCGCAGGCCTCGCGCGTGGAAAGTCCGGACTCGGCGATGCGGCGCAGGATGGGGCCGGCGTCGGTGAGCTTGAAGTGGTGGAACTGGATGTTCTGGCGCGTGGTGACGTGGCCCTTGCGCAGCGGGATGTACTGCTCGGTGACGTCGGCGAGCGCGTCGAACTGGTCGGCGGTGAACGCGCCGAAGGGGAACTTGATGCGCATCATCTGGCGGTCGGGCTGGCGTTGGCCGTAGACGCCCTGCTTGAGGCGGAAGCCGATGAAGGTGGCCTCCTCGCGGTTGCCGTCGAGGAACTCGCCGGCCTCGGACTCGAAGTCGTCGAACTCGGACTCGAGGATGGGGATGACGCGGCCGGGGGCGTCGGTCTGTGGTGTGATGATCATCGCGGTCCCTCGGGAGATGAGATGGTCGGAAACGCGTAAAGTTGACTAATTTGCTCGACAATGGCAATAATCATCGTCGATGATAGCACCGGGGACAGGCGCGTCAACCCGCGTCGGCGACCGCTTCGCGCGCGCGGTCGCGGCGATCGACGCCGCGAACGCGGCCGACTCGACGCTGCTCGCGACGCCGGAGGGCCCGCGGCCGAAGGAGCTGGTGCACGCGGAGCGGCTGACGGCGTGGGTGCGGCGGCTGCGCCCGGACGCCTCGGAGGCGCTGCTGCTGGCCGCGCGGGCGCACCACATCCGGCGCTGGACGGTGCTTCGACGTAGCTACCCGGAGGGCCGCCAGGGCTACCTGCGCTGGCGGCGCGACTTGCATCGCTTCCACGCTGAGGAGGCGGCGCGGCTGCTCGCCGAGGCCGGCTATGACGCGGCGTTCTGCGCGCGCGTCGGCCAGATCGTGCGCAAGGACCGGCTGACGCAGGACCCGGAGGTGCAGACGCTGGAGGATGGGTTGTGCCTGGTGTTCCTGGAGCTGCAGCTCGACGAGCTCGGGGACCGACTGGCGGACGACGCGAAGATGGTCGGGGTGCTGCGCAAGAGCTGGCGCAAGATGAGCGCGGCGGGGCGCGAGGTGGCGCTGGGCCTGGAGCTGTCGGAGGCAGGGCGGGCGCTGGTGCGGCGCGCGCTGGGGTAGCACGCGGTCGCCCAGGCACCCTCACCCCCCGGCCCCCTCTCCCTCCAGCGAGGGCGAGGGGGGGCGGCGCACGCGAGTGGTAGGCGCGCGCGGCGTAGACTGCGCCGATGCAGCGCGTGGCGGGCTGGTGGCGCGGGTCGTTCCCGGCGTTTGCGTCGCGGGATTACCGGCGGCTGTTCTGGGACACGTTCTTCGCGTCGGCGTCCAACTGGGCGCTGTTGCTGGGGCGCGGGTGGCTGGTCTTCGAGCTGACCGACTCATCCTTCTGGGTCGGGATCGTGACGTTCGGCGGGATGCTCCCGTTCTTCCTCGTGGGGCCGATCGGCGGCGTGGTCGCGGACCGCTTTGACCGGCGGCGCGTGGCGATGCTGGGCGTGGCGGGAGGCATCGCGAGCTCGGTCGTGCTGGCGGCGCTGACGCTCGCGGACGTGGTCGCGGTGTGGCATGTTGTGACGTTGGCGTTCGCGTCAGGGTCGGCGCGCGCGTTTGCGACGCCGAGCGAGGACGCGCTGGTGCCGAACCTCGTGGACCCGCAGCGGCTGCTGAACGCGATCGCGCTGTCCGGCATCTCGCGCCACGGCTCGCGCGTGGCGGGCCCGTTGGTGGGGGCGGTGCTGCTGGACGCGCTGGGTGCGGGGTGGGTGTTCGTGCTGTCGGCGCTGCTGCTGAGCGCGGCGCTGTGGCAGCTGTGGCGCATCGCGTACCGCTCGCCGCCGCGCGCGCGGGTGGCGGGCGACGCGAGCGTGCGGGCGTTGTGGGCGTCGTTTGGCGACGGGTTTCGCTACCTCGAACGGGACGCACGCGTGGCGCTGGTGATCGCGCTGGTGGTGTTCCACTGCAGCCTAGTGATGGCGTTCGACTCGATGATGCCGCGGCTGGCGGCGGGCATCGGCGGCGGCAGCCGCACGTTCGGGGGCATCAGCATCGGGCTGGGCGTGGGCTCGATCGCGGGGACGCTGGTGCTGGCGCTGCTGAGGCAGCAGGCGGTGCAGGGGGCGGCGCTGGCGGCGGCTGGCGTGGGCAGCGGGCTGGCGATGTTCGCGCTGGCGGCGGCGGTGTCGCCGGGCGCGCTGTTCGTCGCGTCGACGCTGGTGGGGGCGACGCAGGCGGCGTACATGGCGCTGTCGGCGACGCTGGTGCAGCAGGTGGTGCCGGACGCGCTGCGCGGGCGTGTGATGTCGATCTACCTGATGCTCGCGGGCGGCGACATGGCGCTGGTGAACTTCGGGATGGGCTGGTTGGCGGACGACGTGGGGGTGCGGCCGCTGCTGGTGGTGCCGGCGCTGCTGTGGCTCGGGCTGTTCGCGGGGGCGGCGGCGCTGCTGCCGGAGCTCTGGCACCTGCTGTGTCGGGGCGCGTTCCGCGCGCCCGCGCGGCTGCGGTGTCGGCGGGGGACGGGTAGCGAGGGCTCGGGGAGCTAGGGACGGGCGTTCCGCGGGCCGCGCGCAGTAGCGGCGACGGGCGAAGGCAACGCGCGGCTATTGGTCCGGGATGCCGGGCTCGGGCCGCACGGCGATAGTCCCGCTCGCGGCGGCGCCTGCGAGCGCCGCGAGCAGCTCGACGGCGGTAGCGTTGGTGAGGCCGCTGCGCGTCAGGGATGCCCAGGTCTCGAATGCAAGGGCGTGTGAGAGCAGCGCGTCGAGTGTTGGGCGCACGGCTTCATTGGCGACGGGCCAGCCCTCTGCAAGCGCCTGGTGCAGCGCGCGCGTGCGCAGCTCGAACAAATCCGGTTCGGTGGGCTGCGTCGCGGATGGGTCGACGTCGTAGAGCACGTTGCGGAGCATCTGCTCGTTCGCGCGGTACCAGGCATACAACTCGCGCAGGGCGTGCTGCAGGCGCGCGTCCGGATCCGGGATGGCAGCCCACGGCCCCGCTTCGGGCATGGCGGTGACACGCATCCCGTGCTCGGTGCACGCGAGGTAGAGCGTCTGCAGGTCGGGGAAGTGCGCGTACACGGTGTGTCGCTGGACGCGGGCGCGCTCGGCGATCGCGCTCACCGTGGTGCGGGACGGATCGACGGTGGCGTGCAGCTCGAACGCGGCGGCGGTGATGCGCCGGCGCGTCTCCTCGATGGATTCGAGGCGCCGCTTCATGCGGTAGCGGCGCTGTGCAGCCTCGGGAGTCGAGTGCTCAGCCATGTGCAATGAAAGTATCGACGGCGGCGGAGGGCGCGGCGACCCTCCCGTATATCCAATGCACACTTTTGTGCAACCATATGAAAGGAGCCTCCCGATGCCGATCGTCGAGCGCACGCGCTTCCTAGTGCCGCCGGGCGGCGGTGAGGCGATCTGGGCCGGACCGATCGGGACTATCGTGACGGTGTCCCCCGAAGCCACAGGCGGTGCGCTCTCCGTGTGCGAGATGCCTGTGGCGGTGGGCTACATGGTGCCCACGCATACGCACCGAGACACGGACGAGTGGTCGTACGTGCTGGAGGGGCGGATCGGCGCGCGCGTCGGGGACGACGAGTTCACGGCCGGACCCGGCTCGTGGATCCTCAAGCCGAGTGGCGTCATGTACACGTTCTGGAACGCTGGCCCCGCCCCGGCCCGGATCATCGAGCTGCTCACGCCGGGACGATTCGAACGCTTCTTCCGCCAGATCGCGGCGCTCGCATCGCGCGACGAGCTCGACGACGCGGTCATGAGGGTGCTCGCGGCGGAGTACGGCACGACAGTGGCGATGGACTGGGTCGAGGAGCTCACCGCTCGCTACGGGCTGCAGGTGACGATCTAGAGTCCTTCGAGTGTCGAAACACGAGCACTGCCCGTAGCGGCAGGCTAGTACGTAGAGACGTCCATCTCGGGGAGCATGCCGGTGACGAGGAAGACCACACGCTCGGCGATGTTCGTGGCGCGGTCGGCGATGCGCTCGAGGTTATGGGCGACCCACAGCAGGTGGGTGCAGGCTTCGACGGTGGAGGGGTCGCGCACCATGATCGCGACGAGGTCCTGGTAGACGCGGTCCTGGAGCTCGTCGACCTCGTCGTCAGCAGGGCCGACGGCGTAGGCGAGCTCGGGGGCGCGCTGCACGAAGGCGTCGAGCGAGTCGCTGAGCATCTTGCGGCCGACGGTGGCCATCCGGGGGATGTCGACGAGCGGCTTGACGAGCGGCTCGCCGCGCATGGTGACGACGATGCGCGCGATGCCGGCGGCGTGGTCGCCCATGCGCTCGAGGTCGGTGACCATCGAGAGCACGGCGATGATGAGGCGCAGGTCGCTGGCCATCGGCGCCTGCATGGCGAGCAGCGAGAGGCTCATGTTGTCGAGGTGGAAGCGGGTGCGGTTGACCTCGTCGTCGTCGCGGATGACGGCTTCGGCGAGCGTGACGTCGCGGTCGACGAGCGCCTGCAGCGAGCGCTCGATCTGGCGGTCGACCATCGACCCCATCTCGAGGACGCCGTCCTGGAGCTCCTGCAATCCCTTGTGGAACTCTGCGCGTGGCATGGACTGGTCCTCGCGGGTGCCGTCGAGGCCGGCGGCCACCCGGCCGCGTGCGGTGCAGTTTAGCCGAAGCGGCCGGTGATGTACGCGTCCGTGCGGGGATCGCGCGGATTGCGGAAGATCTGCTCGGTGCGGCCGTACTCGACGAGGCGGCCGACGAGGTCGTCGCCGGCGAGCATGTAGGCGCAGCGGTCGGAGACGCGTGCGGCCTGCTGCATGTTGTGGGTGACGATGACGATGGTGTAGCGCTCGGCGAGCTCGCGCATGAGGTCTTCGATGCGCGTGGTGGCGATGGGGTCGAGCGCGGAGCAGGGTTCGTCCATGAGCACGACGTCCGGGTTGACGGCGATGGCGCGGGCGATGCAGAGGCGCTGCTGCTGGCCGCCGGAGAGCGCGAGGCCGGATTTCTTGAGGTCGTCCTTGACCTCGTCCCAGAGCGCGGCCTGGCGCAGGGCCTGCTCGACGAGCTCGTCCATGTCGCCGCGGTAGCCGTTGATGCGGGCGCCGTAGGCGACGTTCTCGTAGATCGACTTGGGGAAGGGGTTGGGCTTCTGGAAGACCATGCCGACGGCGCGTCGTACCTCGACGGGGTCTACGCCGGGGCCGTAGATGTTGACGCCGTCGACTTCGATCTGGCCTTCGATGCGGACGCCGGGGATGAGGTCGTTCATGCGGTCCAGGCAGCGCAGGAGCGTGCTCTTGCCGCAGCCGGAGGGGCCGATGAGCGCGGTCACCTGGTGGCGCGGGATGCGCAGGGAGACGTCGGCGAGCGCCTGCTTGCGGCCGTACCACAGGCTCAGGTCGCGCACCTCGATGACGGCGTCGGCGATCGCCTCGTCGACGGGCGCCGGCATGCCGACGCGGGGGGTGGCGCTGGGGAGCAGGTCCGGCAGGAGCGACCCCTGACGTTCGCCTGTGGTTCCGGAGAGTTGCTGGACCATTATCGCCTCCCCTGGCCCGCGGCGCGTCCGGCGCGGTTGCGCAGGACGATGGCTACGGAGTTCATCGTCAGCAGCACCGCGAGCAGGACCACGATACCTGCCGCGGCAAGGTCGTGGAACACGGTCTGCGGCTTGGAGGTCCAGTTGAAGATCTGGATCGGCAGCACGGTGAAGCGGTCCAGCGGATGCTCCGGCACGAAGGGGACGAAGGTGAGCGCGCCGATGGTGATGAGCGGCGCGGTCTCGCCGATCGCGCGGGAGGCGGCGAGGATGTTGCCGGTGAGGATGCCGGCGAAGGCCTGCGGCAGCACGTGGTGCCAGATGGTCTGTGAGCGCGTGGCGCCGAGCGCGTATGAGGCGTCGCGGATGCCGGAGGGCACGGAGCGTAGCGCCTCCTGCGTGGCGACGACGATGATCGGCAGCACGAGCAGGGCCATGGTGCACGCGCCGGCGAGCACGCTGCGGCCCATGCTCATCCAGCGCACGAAGATGGTGAGGCCGAGCAGCCCGTAGATGATCGAGGGCACGCCGGCGAGGTTCGACATGTTGACCTGCATGACCTGCTTGAACCAGCTGTCGCGCGCGTATTCCTCCAGGTAGATGGCGGTCATCACGCCGAGCGGCAGCGCGAGCAGCAGCGTGAACACCATCATGTACACCGAGCCGTAGATCGCGGCCTTGATGCCGGCGCGCTCGGCGAAGCGCGAGTCGAAGCTGGTGAGGAACTGCCAGTCGAGCCAGGCGGTGCCGTGCGCGAGCACGTCGGCGGCGAGGAACACGAGGCTGGCGAGCGAGATCGCGACGACGAGGATCGCGAGCGCGACGAACACGACGCCCTGCGCGCGGCGCAGGGCGATGCGCGTGTGGAACAACGCGGCGCCGGGCAGCGCTTGGTGCTCGGCGGCCATCAGTCGTACTCCTCGCGGAAGTGTCGGACCACCCAGTGGCTGATCACGTTCATCACCAGCGTCATCACGAAGAGCGACGCGCCGACGGCGAAGATGGTGAGGTAGGAGAGCGAGCCGTACGGCGTGTCGCCGAGGCTCACCTGCACGATGTAGGCGGTCATCGTCTCGATCGGCACGGTGGGGTCGAGCGTGAGCACGGGGCGCTGGCCGGCGGCGATCGCGACGATCATGGTCTCGCCGCCGGCGCGCGAGAGCGCGAGGATGATCGAGGCGATGATGCCGGAGAACGCGGCGGGGAAGACGACGCGTGTGGCGACCTCGAAGCGCGTCGAGCCGAGGCCGTAGGCGCCCTCACGGAGGCTTGCGGGAACCGCGGACATGGCGTCTTCGCTGAGCGAGGAGATGAGCGGGATGATCATCAGCCCCATGACGATGCCGGCGGAGAGCGCGTTGAAGGTCGACAGGCTCGGGATGAAGCCCTGCAGGAAGGGGGTGACGACGATCAGCGCGAAGAAGCCGTAGACGACGGTGGGCACGCCGGCGAGCACCTCGAGCGCGGGCTTGAGCACGGCGCGTGTGCGAGGGTGCGCGAATTCGCTGAGGTAGATCGCGGCGACGAGCCCGAACGGCACGGCGATCACGAGCGCGATCGCGGAGGTGAGCAGCGTGGCGGTGACGAGCGGGCCGATCCCGAAGTGCTGCTCCGAGAACAACGGCGTCCACTGCGTGTCGGTGAGGAACTCGACGACCGACACGTCGCGGAAGAAGCGCACGGTCTCGCCGGCGAGGGACGCGATGATGGCGACGGTGGTGAGCACGCCGATGGTGGTGGCGAGAAGCAGCACGGCGGCGATCAGACGCTCGCGCGCGTCCCGGGCGCGGTTGCGCCGCCCGAGCTTGCATTTCGTGTAGAGCGAGGCCTGTATAGGCCCCTCCATCGTACGCACGGCGTGCCTAGCCAGTATGGTCCTGGCGGCCAGTTAAGGCGCGATTAACAGGGTGTTGAGAAACGGCTGGCGAGGGAGTTGTCGGAGGTCGGTCGGCGCGTAGGATGGGGCTGGCGTGGGCATAGCCTGGAGGTGCCCCGTGCGAGGCGACGCTGAGCGTCAGGCCGACATGCTGCTGGCGGTGACGCCTGACTCCTTCATCCCCGAGGATCAATCGCCTCGTACTGGTCCAGCAGCCGCCGCGCCACGCGCAGCGCCTCCGGGTTCGTGCGCACGAGCTTGCGCCGCCCCGTCCGCTGCTTGATGACCAGGCCGGCGCGCTCCAGGATCGCGATGTGCTTCTGCACCGCGGCGAAGCTCATCGGGTAGGACGCCGCTAGTTCGGCCACGCCGAGCTCCCCATGGATGGCGCGGCGCACGATGTCACGCCGCGTGGCGTCGGCCAGCGCGCCAAACATGCGGTCGAAGTCGGGCGGAGCGGCCTGCATACATACAATCATATGGTTGTACTACCGACGCGTCAAGGCCGCGCCACCGCGCACCTCTACGTTCAGCGCCGGCGCGCGGCCCCGTATTCTGGACGCGTCGCGCCCCCGTAGCTCAGTGGACAGAGCGCAGGACTTCTAATCCGGAGGTCGCAGGTTCGAATCCTGCCGGGGGCGCCAGCGCCGCACGCTCACGGCCGCAGCAGCGCGAACGCGTAGATGCCGCGCGCGCCGTCCGAGAGGTACACCTGCTCCCCAAGCACCCGCACGCTCCACGCCCCTGCAGCACGTCGCGCTCCGCGTCCGCGTCCCCCGTGGCGAAGTGACCGACCTCGCGCGGACGTGACGGGTCGCGCAGGTCCACCACGCGCAGGCCGTTGATGTAGTACGCGAGGTACGCCACGCCGTCGCGGACCTCCACCTTGTGCACCGACGTACCGCGTTGCGTCTGGTAGCGCGACACGATACGCGGCTGCGCCAGGTCGCCGAGATCGAGCACGGTCACGCCCTGGTCCCGGCCCTCGTTCGCGTGCGCGTAGTACAGCCGCCCGCCGACGCGGAACGGCCAGCCCGAGTGGCTGAAGATACCCGGCCAGTGCACAGTCGCCAGTGTGCGCGGCACCGCCGCATCGCCCACGTCCAGCACGAACCACCCGCTGCGCATCGCGTGCAGGAACGCGACCTCGCGGCCATCCAGCGATACCACGTGCACGTCGTGCACGCCGTCATAGATGTCCGCGTGCTCCGGCAGGCGGAACACGCCGGCGTCGCGCGGCGCCGCCGGATCGGATACGTCGATGATGCGCAGATCGGTCTGCGTATACGAGTGGTTGACGCATCCAAGTTTGGGTGAATTCAACTGGTCAGTGCAACCCCATCCGGATGCAGGGAGGTGTTGCATGGCCAGGCCGGGCCGACCCGGGATGTCCGACGAACTGCGCCAGGTGCTGTGGCGGATGTGGGCATCTGGACAGT
>VGPB01000023.1 GCA_016875695.1 Chloroflexota bacterium
CAGCCGCTTCGCCTGGTCGACCTTCATCCCGCCATACTCGCGGCGCCAGCGGTAGTAGGTCTGCTCGCTCACACCGAGCTTCCGCACGACCTGGGCAACCGCCTGGCCCTGCGCCAGACCGACCTCAGCCTTCCGCAGCCTGCTGATGATTTCCTCGGCCCCGCACCACTTCCGCTTCGCCGTTGCCATCCAAACACCCCTTCCTGACCACCGCGATTCTCTCGCTCGCGGTAGATCCGTTTCAGGGGGTCAGGTCAAGATTCGATATCGGGCTTTGGAGCGGCGGACGAGTCTCGAACTCGCGACCTGCTGCTTGGAAGGCAGCCGCTCTACCAGCTGAGCTACCGCCGCTCGCCTCGACGAGTGTAGCGGGCCGCTCCGCGTGCCGCCCTACATGGCCTTCGCGGCGACTACCGCGCGGCAGATGGCCGCGAACGCGGCCGCGTCCAGCGAGGCCCCACCGACGAGCGCGCCGTCGATGTCCGGCTCGGCCGTGAGCGCGGCGACATTGTTCGCCGTCACGGAGCCGCCGTAGAGCACGCGGCAGCTCGCGGCAGTATCGCCGTCGAAGCGCTCCGCGATGATGGCGCGCACCTGGCGGCAAGCGTCCTGCGCCACGGCGGGCGTCGCGGTCAGGCCCGTGCCGATGGCCCACACCGGCTCGTAGGCGACGATGCTCCCCGCCGAGAGGCGGTCGAGGCCGTCCCACGCAGCCAGCAGCTGACGCCGCAGCACGGCCACGGTCTCGCCGCCCTCGCGCTGCTCGCGCAGCTCGCCGACAGCGAGGATCGGCTGCATGCCGAGCTCAAGCACGGCGTCCAGCTTGCGCGCGGTGTCCTCGTCGCGCTCGCCGAAGCGGTGGCGGCGCTCGGAGTGGCCGATGATCACGTACTGCACGATGCCCGCGAGCATCGCGGCGCTCACCTCGCCGGTGAACGCCCCGTGCGGCTCCCAGTAGACGTGCTGTGCGCCCAGCCGCAGCGGGGAGCCGGCGAGCAGGTCGTGCGCGTCGGGGAGCCACGGTGCGGGCGGGCACAGCACCACCTCTGCGCCGCGCAGATCGTGCAGCGCGTCGCGCAGCGCGGTCACCAGCTCGCGAGCGGCCGCGCGGCCCAAGTGCATCTTCCAGTTGCCGGCGGCGATGGGGGTACGAGCAGGCACGGCTACGCGCCGAACTTCGTGAGCCGGCGCGCGTGCGCGAAGGCGATGGGCAGCACCTCGCGCGCGGGCAGCGTGCCCAGCGCACCGTGTGCGCACGCCTGCTCGGTGAAGCGCGTCGAGTCGCCGCTGCGCACGTAGTCACCGTGGAGCAGCAGCGGGACCGGGTGCCACGAATGCCCGGCCATCACGGCCGGCGTCGAGTGATCGCCCGTGACGACGAGCACGTTGGGAGCGAGCGCGAGCAGCGAGGGCAGGCACGCATCGAAGGCACGAATCGCCTGCTGCTTACGCTGGAAATCGCCGTCCTCGCCGGCGGTGTCGGTGGGCTTGTAGTGCAGGAAAAAGAAATCGTACGCGTCCCAGTGCGTGCGCAGCGCCTCGATCTGCGTCTCGAGGTTCGTGCCGGCGTCGAGCACGTCCATGCCGACCATGCGCGCGAGGCCGCGGTACATGGGGTACAGCGCGAGCGCGGCGGCGCGCAGCTTCCAAAGCTCGGGAAGCTGCGGCAGGTCGGGGCGCATCGCCCAGCCACGCAGGGTGAGGCCGTTCGCGCGGTCGCGTCCGCCGATGAGCGCGCGCGCCTGCACGACGAAGCTGTTGACAAGCGCGGCCGTCGTCGCGGCGGCGGGCTCCCGCGGCTCGGCCGGCAGCGGGGCGACGCCCTCGCGCTGCGGGTCGGTCTCGGTCAGCGCGTCGTGGAGCGCGTGGCCGCGCAGCACGAGTACGAAGCGATGCTCGCGCACGGGGCGCACGAACAGCTCGACGCCGGGGAGGTGCACGCCGGCCTCCAGCGCGGCGCAGATCTCCGCGGTGACCTCGGTCGGCACGCGGCCTGCGCGCCGGTCCACGATGCGCCCATCGGCGTCGAGCGTGCAGAAGTTGCCGCGAGCGGCCACGTCGGACGCGGCCAGCGGGAAGTCGATGCCGGTCGCCTCGAGCACACCCCGGCCGACCTCGAAGCGCAGCGGGTCGTAGCCGAAGAGCGCGAGGTGGCCGGGGCCCGAGCCCGGGGTGATACCGTAGCCCACGGGCAGCGTCTGGCCGAGCACGCCCTGCTCGGCGAGCCGGTCGAGGTGCTGGGGGTAGGCCTCTTCGAGCTCGGTGCGGCCGCGCGGGCCGGGCAACCCCCCCAGACCGTCGAGCACGCACAGCACCACCTTCGTGTCGGCGGGCACGGAGAGCCGGCGGATGAGGTCGAGGTCCATCGGCCTATGCTAGCCCGAGCGCGCGGGCAGGGGCGAACGGGCGGCCTCAGGCGTCCTGCAACACCTCGACGGCGGGCAGCGGCTTGCCCTGCAGCATGGCGAGCGACGCGCCGCCGCCCGTGGAGACGTGCGAGATACGCTCGGCGACGCCGGCGCGGCGCAGCGCCGCCACCGTCTCGCCGCCCCCGACGACGGTCGTCGCCGGCAGTTCCGCGAGGATGCGCGCCACCGCGAGCGAGCCGCGGTCGAAGGGCTCGCGCTCGAACAGCCCCATCGGGCCGTTCCACATGACGGTGCGCATCGGCTGCAGCGCGGCGGCGAAGTTCTGCACGGTGCCGAGGCCGATGTCGAGGATGCGCCAGTTGACCGGCACCTGCGCGACCGACACGGTACGCACGTGCCCCGGCCCCGCCTCGCCGAACGCCGCGACGACGTCCGAGGGCAGCACGATCTCCGGCCCGCCCCGGTGCTCGGCGGCGGCCATGATGTAGCGGGCGGCCGCGAGGCCGTCGCTGTCGACCAACGAGTCCGCGACGTCAATGCCGCGCGCCTTGAGGAACGTGTTCGCGATCGCGCCGCCGATGCAGATCAGGTCGGCCACCTCGGCCAGGTGCTCGAGGATGCCGATCTTGTCGGAGACCTTGGCGCCGCCGAGCACGATCGCGAACGGGCGCGCGGGGTGGTCGCTCACCCGCGAGAGATAGTCGACCTCGCGCTCAAGCAGCAGGCCCGCGACCGCGGGCAGGCACTTCGCGATCGCGTGCGTCGAGGCGTGCGCGCGGTGCGCGGTGCCGAACGCGTCGTTCACGTAGATGTCGGCGAGCTGCGCGAGCTGTTGCGCGAACGCATCGTCGTTCGCTTCCTCCTCCGGGCGGAAGCGCACGTTCTCCAGCAGCAGGATGTCGCCGGGGCGCAGCTCGCGCGACATGCGCTCGACGTCGGGGCCGACGCAATCGTCGGCGGTGCGCACGTGCACGCCGAGCAGCTGCGTCAGGTGCGTGGCCACCGGCGCGTTGCGCAGCACGGGATCCACGCCGCCACGCGGTCGGCCACGATGTGAGCAGACGACGATGCAGGCGCCCGCCTCGCGCAGCACGCGGATCGTCGGCAGCGATTCGCGCAGCCGCATGTCGTCGACGACCTGGCCGTCCTCAACGAGCACGTTGTAGTCGACGCGCAGCAGCACGCGCTTCCCGCGCACGTCGATGTCGCGGATCGTCTTCTTCTTCACGGCGGCATCCGTTCTGTGCGCGAAGCGGTACGTGCTGATCACACACGATCGTTGAGCGCGGTTGAGTTCGCGTCAAGGCGGGGCGCGCGTGTGCGCGGCGGCTGAGATGCCGTTGTAACGCGCCTCAGAAGGTGCGCTCGACGAGCCGCACTGCCAGCTCGCGGCAGCGCTCGGCGCCCACGGCGTCGAGGCCGGCGCGGTCGAGCGCAGCGAAGCTCGCGGCGAGCGACTCGCGCGCGAAGGCGCCGGCCGCGTCGCGCCCGCCACCGGCCTCGACCAGCCCCGCCAGCGTAGCGACGTCGTCCCCAGCGGCCGCCGGGTGGCCATAGGCGGCTGCGAGGCCGGCCGCGTACGGGCCGCCGGCCTCCAGCGCGGCGATGACAGGCAGCGTCATCTTGCGGGCACGCAGGTCATCGCCCGCGGGCTTGCCGGTCACCGCAGGGTCGCCCCAGATGCCCAGCACGTCATCGATGGCCTGGAACGCCATGCCAAGGTGCTGCCCGAAGTCCCGGAGCGCCTCGACGCGGCTCGCCGCCGCGCCCCCGAGGATCGCGCCGATTGCGCAGGACGCGGCGATCAGCGCGCCGGTCTTGCCCGCGGCCATCGCCAGGTACTCGGCGCGCGTGACGCGGGCCTGGCGCTCGAACGCGAGGTCCAGGTGCTGGCCCTCGACGAGGCGCAGGCAGGCGCGGTCGAGCTCGCGCATCGCCTCCAACACGCGCGTGGGCGGGGTATCGGAGGCGTCGAGCCGGTACAGCGCGGCACGTGCCAGCACGTGCATGCCGTCGCCGGCGTTGATCGCCTGCGCGACACCCGCGACGGTCCAGACGGTCGGCCGCCCGCGGCGCTCGGCGCTCTCGTCCTCGATGTCGTCGTGCAGCAGCGAGAAGTTGTGGAGGAGCTCGATAGCGGCGGCGGCGGGGGCCGCGGCCGCCGCCTCGCCGCCGCACAGCTCGGCGACGAGCAGCAGCAGCGTCGAGCGCAGCTGCTTGCCGGGCGAGGCGGCGGCGGGCGCGCCTGCGGCGTCGATCCAGCCCAGGTGGTAGCGCATGAGCCCGTACAGCGGGGCGGGGTCGTCGCCGACGGCGGCGCGCAGCTCGGCGTCGACGAGCGCGCGGTAGCGCTCGGTGCGCGCGGCCAGCGCCTCGCCGGCGTGCGCGGTCACGCGGGGTCGAGCCACAGCAAGTGTTGGCGACGCGCCTCGACGGCTGCGCGCGTGTAGAGCAGCGGGCGGTGCCGGCTGCCCAAGAACTCCTCAATCGCGTCGTCGTAGCGCGGGTGGCCGGGGATGCCGGAGTTGCCGGTGGGCAGCTGGAAGAGCGAGCGATCAGGGTCGCCGAGATCGATCACGTGGCGGTAGCACGGCATCACGGCGACGGACGACGGGCCCTGCAGCAGGCTGAAGCTGCCCTGTAGCAGCGTGTTGCCGTCGCCGGGGAACGGCCCGCGCGCGACGAGCCGGCCGAGCAGCGGCACGGCGCCAAGCGGGTGCGGCGGCGACCAGCGATGCAGGTCACCCCAGCACCAGCGCTGCGGCGCCGGGCCGAGCGCGTGGCGGAGCTGGGCCAACGCACGCTCGGCCGCCGCCCGCAGCACGCGATCGCGGTCATCTATGCCGGCGCACCAGGGCGACTCGGCCGCCTCGAGCGCGTGCAGCACCCAGCCCTGCAGCCGCATCGAGAACGACGAGCCCGCGAACGCGACCCCGAGGCCGGCGCCGAGCGGCGTCCGCGCGGACTCGCCGGCCACGCGCGCGATCAGCGCCCGCGCCGCCTCGCCGAGCACGCTCTCGACGATGGCGGCGGCCGGGCTCGTCGTGCGCAGGTGGCCGTCCCACGCCGCGAGCAGGTCGCGCACGGCGTACTCGGTGACGAGCTCGCGCGCCAGGAGCAAGCGCACGAGGTGGTGCAGCGGCTCCGAGTAGGCATCCAGCTGCATCGCGACGAAGGACGCGACGGAGTGGCGCTCGCTGGCGGCGAGCAGCACCTCGATGCGCTCCGCGCGCCAGCGTTCGCACCAGTCCTCGCCCAGCTGTGCGTCGCCTCCGGGCGCCTGATTCGCCGGCACGAGCGGCGCCGGTCCCGCGGCGTGGCGCGCATGCGGCATGCGCTCCGCCGACAGCGCTGCGGGCGGAGGATCGGGCGCGGTCGCGCCGTCCGCCGGCCGGAGCCCGCCGCCGTGGGCGCGCTCCGGCACCGCGCCGGCGAGCCGGTAGCCGATCGCGCCGTCGCGGCCCGCGTACACGTAGTTGAACGGCGCACCGCACATGCGCGCGGCGGCCGCGTCAAAGGCCGCGGGGTTCGGTGCGCGGCAGAGCGCGGCGACCGGCCCGAACGTGTCGCCCGGCGCCAGCGCGCTCGAGCGCAGCGCGATCGCGCGCCGCTCCGCGGGCAGCGCGGGCCCGATCACCGGCCCGTGTCGCGTCTCCAGCACGTGCTCCTCGACACTCGCGCCGTCGCGCACCGCGAAGCGTTCGATGCGCGTCGTGCCGGTAGCCCAGCCTTCGGGTGTGCGGTAGCGCTGCGGCGCGTCGGGGTCGAGCGTCTCGATGTAGCAGTCGGCCGCGTCGGCAAGACCAGCGGTCATGCCCCACGCCACGCGGCCGTTGTGGCCCATCAGCACCAGCGGCACGCCCGAGATCGTAGCGCCGATCACGTCGAGGGTACCGCCCCGGACGTGCGAGACGTGGAGCAGCCCCGAGAAACGCGTCGCCATGTGCGGGTCGCTGGCGAGCAGCGGCGCGCTGGTGACCGAGCGTTCGGCGGTGACCGCCCACGCGTTCGAGGCCGCCCCCGCCGGCACCCCGGCCTCGACGGCAGCGCGGTACGCGGCGAGCACGCGCGCCGCGGCGGGCGCGTACGGCGCGCCCGTGGCGGTGTGCGCGCCGTCCGGGCAGATCGGATCGACGGCGGCGGCCCGCTCCGGCCCCACCGCGTGCAGCAGCTGCTCCCGGAGCAACTCCGTGTCCCAATTCGCGGTAAACACGCACTGCATCAGCCGCCCCACCGTGAGCGAGTGCTCGGCGTGCCATGGCTCGGGCTGTGCGCCGAGCATCGCGTACTCGGGCGGCAGCACGCGCAGCGAGCGCATGCCGCCGTTTACGCCGGCGGCGTACGCGGCGAGCAGCGCGCGGTCATCGGGGGCGGTATGCGCGTAGTCGCGCCCCGCGACGCCCGCGAGCCCGAGCCTGCGCACGAAGCGATCGCCGTCGAGCGCGCGCGCACCGACCCACTCGGTGGTGCCGCCGAGCGCGGCCATGCGCAGCGAGTCCATCTGGAACAGACGGTCCTGCGCGTGCACGAACCCCTGGCCGAAGCAGGCGTCTGCCTCGCTCTCCGCCCACACGTGCAGCACGCCGAAGCGGTCGCGGTCGATGGCCACGAGCGCCGCGCACCCCGCGACGCTCACTCGTCCGTCGACGACGGGGTGCGCGCGGCCGCCGGCGATAAGCGCGGCGGTGCCCGCCGCGCGACGCGCGAGCGCCGCGAGCCGCCGCGCGCTCGCCTGCCGGGCGCGCATGCTGCTATTCGGGTTGGTCGATCGCGCGGATCTTGTCGACGCGACGCTGGTGGCGCCCACCCTCGAACGTGGCGTCGCGGAACGCGCGCAGCACGTCCGAGGCGACGCCGCGGCCGATCGACCACGCACCGAGGCAGAGCACGTTGGCGTCGGTGTGCTCGCGCGCGCGGCGGGCCGTGAAGGTGTCGTGGCAGAGCGCGGCGCGGATGCCGGGTACCTTGTTCGCGGCGATGGACGGGCCGACGCCGTTGGAGCAGATCAGCACGCCCAGGTCGTGGCGCCCCGCCGCCACCGCGCGGGCGAGCGGGATCGCGACGTCCGGGTAGTCCATCGACTCCTCGGAGTGCGTGCCGCAGTCGGTGACCTCGTCGCCGAGCGCCTCGAGCTCGGCGCGCAGCAACTCCTTGAGGGCGAACCCGGCGTGGTCGGCGCCGATGGCAATGCGCATCGTGGCCCCCGCGTACTTCCTTCGGTGCACATCGTACCGGCCGCGCGCGCGGCGGCCTAGCGCAGGCCGAGCGCGGCGGCGCTCAGCGGCCCCTCGCGCAGCAACGCCGGCGGGTCGACCATGAGGTCGACCACCGTTGAGGCGGCGCCCTCGCGCGGGCCGCCGTCTAGCACGAGCAGCCCGGGGCCGAAGCGCGCGGCGATCGCCTCGGCGGTCGTGAGCGGGGGCTCGCCGCTACGGTTCGCGCTCGTGACCGCCAGCACGCCGCTGCACGCGCCGATCACGGCGAGCGCGAGCACGTCGTCGGGCTGGCGCACGCCGACGCCGCCGCCCGGGCCGACGAGCCGCGCCGGGAGCACGCTGCCCCGCCTCGCGCGCACGACCAGCGTGAGCGGTCCCGGCCAGCGCGCCGCGAGCGCGGCGTATGCGGGCGACACCTCGACGAACGCCGTCACGCGGCCCGGCGCATCGAGGAGCAGCGCGATCGGCTGCGCCGGGTCGCGGCCCTTGAGCTCGTAGAGCCGCTCAACGGCCGCCGCGTCGGTGGGCAGCGCGGCCAGCCCGTACACCGTGTCGGTGGGCAGCGCGACGACCTCGCCGGCGGCGAGCGCGGCAACGACGCGGTCGAGCGCGGAGGCGTCGACGATGGGCAGTGGCGGCTCCTTCCTGCGTCGGGGCGCGTTGCGTTGACCGGACTATAAGGCGTCGATACGATCCGCCCGTAACGGAATCTCTCCCGACACCCTCTCCCCCGAAACTGGGGCGCCATGGCCGACAGCATCGAGGCAGCCGCCGCGCCGCGGCGGATTCGCACTTCCGGCGACCGCGAGGTGGGCGCGTACCTGGAAATCGCCGAGGCACGCGAGCCCGGGCACGTCTTCCACCCCGCGCCGAACGCGCCGGAAACCGTGGTGGTGCTCGACTACGGAGGGCAGTATGCGATGCTCATCGCGCGGCGCGTGCGCGAGGCCGGCGTGTACTCGGAGCTCGTGCCGTGGAACACGCCGCCGGAGCGCCTCGACCACCTGCGCACCAAGGCGTTCATCCTGTCGGGCGGCCCGGCCTCGGTCTACGAACCCGGCGCGCCGACGCTGCCGGACTACGTAATCGCGTCGGGCCTGCCGGTGCTCGGCATCTGCTACGGCATGCAGCTGCTCGCGCACACGCTCGGCGGACGGGTCGCACCGACGGCGACGCGCGAGTACGGACACGCGGTGATACGCGTTGCCGACTCGAGCAGTCCACTGCTGCGGGGACTGCCCTCGACGCTGCCCGTGTGGATGTCGCACGGCGACCACGTCGTAGAGCTGCCGCCGGGCTTCCATGCGATCGCGCAGTCGGACAGCTCGCCGGTGTCCGTGATGGGCGACGCGGCGGGGCACCTCGGCATCCAGTTTCACCCGGAGGTCGTGCACACGCCGCAGGGCGAGCAACTGCTGCGCAACTTCCTGTTCGAGGTGTCGGGTTGCGCGGGCGACTGGACCGCGGCGAACTTCGTCGAGGAGTCGATCCGCACGATTCGCGAGCGCGTGGGCACGGGACGCGTGATCTGCGCGCTGTCGGGCGGTGTCGACTCGGCAGTCGCGGCGACGCTCGTTCATCGCGCGATCGGTGACCAGCTGACGTGCATCTTCGTCGACAACGGACTGCTGCGTGCCGAGGAGCCGGAGCGCGTCATCGCAACGTTCAGCCAGCACATGGCGATGAACCTGCTGCACGTCGACGCGACGGAGCGCTTCCTCGCGACGCTCGCCGGCGTGACGAACCCGGAGGAGAAGCGCCTGCGCATCGGCACGACGTTCATCCGCGTGTTCGAGGCGGAGGCGCGCGCGCTAGGGCGCGTCGACTTCATCTGCCAGGGCACGACATACCCGGACGTGATCGAGTCGGCGTCAGCGGAGGGCAGCGCGGCGGCGAAGATCAAGACGCACCACAACGTCGGCGGGCTGCCACCGGACATGCAGTTCACGCTCATCGAACCGCTGCGCCACCTGTTCAAGGACGAGGTGCGGCGAGTGGGGCACGAGCTGGGGCTGCCGGACGAGATGGTGTACCGCCAGCCGTTCCCCGGGCCCGGGCTCGCGATCCGCGTGATCGGCGAGGTCACGCGCGAAAAGCTCGACGTGCTGCGCGCCGCCGACTGGATCGTGATGGACGAGATCAAACGCGCGGCGCTGTACTACGACCTGTGGCAGTCGTTCGCGGTGCTGACCAACACGCGCACGGTGGGGGTGCAGGGAGACTTCCGCACGTACGGCCACTGCATCGCACTGCGCTGCGTCACTGCCGAGGACGCGATGACGGCCGACTGGGCGCGCATCCCGTACGACGTGCTCTCGCGCATCTCGACGCGCGTCGTGAACGAGGTGCCGGACGTGAACCGCGTCGTGTACGACATCACCTCGAAGCCGCCCGGCACGATCGAATGGGAGTAGGGGAACGCGACCGCATGACGAACGCGGACCCGCTGCGCGAGGCGATGCGCGAGGCGCTGGAGCGCTACGAGGCCGCGCACCAGCTGAAAGTGCAGTGGCTCGACGGGCTCGCAACGCGCGGGCTCGACAACGCGGGCGCGCGCACGTACTACCAGCCGTGCATGGAGAAGGAGAGCGCGCGCGCGGGCTGGGTGCAGGCATCGGCCGGCTACGTCGCGACGCTCGTGAGGGCGCAGCTCAGGTGAGCGCGCCATGAGCGGGCTGCGTGTGCTGCTGCTCGGCGGGGGCGGACGCGAGCACGCCATCGCATGGAAACTCGCGCAATCGCCACGCCTCGGCGCGCTGTGGACCGCGCCGGGCAACGCCGGCACGGCGCAGCACGGCGCGAACCTGCCGCTGCGCACCACAGACGCCGAGGCCGTGCTGGCGCTCGCCGGCGAGCTGCGCGCGGACCTCGTGATCGTCGGCCCGGAGGATCCGCTCGCGGCCGGGGTCGCGGACAGGCTCACGGCGGCTGGCGTGCCGGTGTTCGGCCCATCACGCGTGGGCGCGGAGATCGAGTGGTCGAAGGCGTTCGCGAAGCAACTGATGCGCGGCGCCGGCATCGCGACCGCGCACGCGGAAGCGTTCGAGGATGCGCCGAGCGCGCTGGCATACGCGCGCGCGCTCGGCGGTGCGTGCGTCGTGAAGGCGGACGGGCTGGCCGCCGGCAAGGGCGTGGCGGTGTGCGCCGACCTCGCGCTCGCGGCGGAAGCGATCGAGCGCGCGCTGGTTGCGCGCGCGTTCGGCGACGCGGGCGCACGCGTGCTCGTCGAGCAGCGGTTGCAGGGCCCGGAGACCTCGGCGCATGCGTTCACGGACGGCGTGACCGTCGCGCACATGCCGTTCTCGTGCGATCACAAGCCGGCGTTCGACGGCGACATGGGGCCAAATACCGGCGGCATGGGCGTGTACTCGCCCCCCGGCTGGCTCGACGCCGCGACCGCGCGCGCGATCGAGCGCGACGTGACCGAGCGTACCGTGCAGGCGCTGAGCGCCGCGGGCCGGCCGTACCGCGGCGTGCTCTACCCGGGCATGATCCTGACCGCGGACGGCCCGCGCGTGATCGAGTTCAACGCACGCTTCGGCGATCCCGAGGCAGAGGCCTTGCTGCCGCGGCTACGCTCAGATCTGCTCGACATCTGCGAGGCGGTGGCTGCAGGGCGGCTCGCGGAGGTGCCCGTCGAGTGGGACGACGCAGCGACCGTGGGCATCGTGATGACCGCCGGCGGCTACCCGGGCGGCTACGTGACCGGCGCGCCGATCACCGGCCTCGACGCGGTCGACGGTGACGTGCAGGTGTTCCTCGCCGGCACGCAACGCGACGCCGATGGCCCAGTGCGCACGGCGGGCGGCCGCGTGCTCTGCGTCGTGGCGCGCGGGGCGAGCGTCGAGGAGGCGCGCGCGCGTGCGTACGACAACGTGCGCCGCATCCACTTCGACGGTGCGCACTACCGCACGGACATCGCGGCGCGCGCGGGCGCGGCCGTCGAGCTGCGGGGCTAGCCCGCGATGCGAGAGGTGCGCTGCCCGATGCGCGAGTGTCGCCGGCGGATCGACATCGACGCGCTGCCTCCAATACCTAAGCGGGCGCAGCCCGCGCCGTGCCTACACTTCATCGCGGCGTGGGGACCGGGACGTGGCGCGTTCGCGCACGAGGTGCTGTGGGGCTTGGAGGGCAACCGCGAGCTCGTGATCCGCAACCTGCGCCCGGCCGAGATGCGGCCGGACGTACTCGAGGCGCAGGCCGACGCGTTGCACGCTGGTGCGCAACAGTTCGCGCATCTCGTCGATGACACGGCGCTCTTCGGCGACCCGCACGAGCGCGACGCGGTGAGCCGCACGTGGGCGCAGCTGATCCTCGGGCCGGACCCGATGGTCGCGCGCATGGGCGCGTGAGCGCGCGATGATCCCGCGCTACAGCCGCCCGGAGATCGCCGCGATCTGGAGCGAACAGGCCAAGTTCGAGCGCTGGCTCGCCATCGAGGTCGCGGTCGTGCAGGCGTGGGCGGACACGGGCGTGGTGCCGCGCGCGGACGCCGAGCGCATCGCCGCGGACGCGCGCATCGACCTCGACGCGATCGACCGCTACATCGCGGAGACGCACCACGATATGACAGCCTTCCTGCGGTCAGTCGCGGACTCGCTCGGGTCGGAGTCGCGCTGGGTACACTACGGTCTGACGACGAGCGACGTGTGGGACACGGCTACCAGTCTGCAGCTGTGCGCTGCGGTCGACGTGCTGGCGTCACAGCTCAGGGCGCTGCGCGACGTCGTCGCGCGGCGCGCGCGCGAACACAAGGACACGATCTGCATCGGCCGCACGCACGGCGTGCACGCGGAGCCGACGACGTTCGGCCTCAAGCTCGCGGTGTGGGTCGACGAGCTCGCGCGACACGAGGCGCGGCTCGCGCAGGCGCGCGCTACGGTCGCTGTAGGCAAGTTCGCGGGGCCGGTCGGCACGCACGCGACGGTCCCGCCCGCCGTCGAGGAGGCCGCGTGCGCGCGCCTCGGACTCGCGGTCGCTCCGGTCGCCACGCAGGTGTTGCAGCGCGACCGCCACGCGTTCTACGTCGCGGTGCTCGCCGGCATTGGCGCATCACTGGAAAAGTTCGCGACCGAGGTGCGCGGCCTGCAGCGCACGGAGATCCTCGAGGCTGAGGAGCCGTTCACCGCCGGCCAGACCGGCTCGTCGTCGATGCCGCACAAGCGCAACCCAGAGCTGTGCGAGCGCGTGTGTGGGCTCGCGCGCACGTTGCGCGGCTACGCGCTGACGGGCTTCGAGAACGTTGCGCTATGGCACGAGCGCGACATCTCGCACTCGAGCGCCGAGCGCATCGTCTTCCCGGACGCGACGGGGCTGCTGGCGTACATGCTGCACATCTTCACCGGCGTCATGGACGGCCTGGTCGTGTACCCGCAACGCATGCGCGCGAACCTCGAACGCACGCAGGGGCTCGTGTTCTCGCAGAAGGTGCTGCTCGCGCTGATCGAGCGCGGGCTCGGCCGCGAGGCGGCGTATCGCATCGTGCAGCGGCACGCGCTTGAAGCGTGGGAACGCGGCACCCCGTTCCGCGCGCTGCTCGAAGGCGACACCGAGGTGTGCGCGCACCTCGAGACCGCCGCGCTCGACGCGATCTTCGACTACGCGCCATACCTCGCCCACGTCGATACTTCCTTCCGGCGGCTCGGACTGCTCGCGTGACCGCGGAGCAGGCGACCGAGGGCGTGCTGCTGCGCACGGACCGCCCGGGGCTTGTGCATCGAGGCAAGGTGCGCGACAGCTACACGCTCGGCGACGACCGGCTGCTGCTCGTCGCCACCGATCGCATCTCGGCGTTCGACGTGGTGCTGCCGAACGGCATCCCGCGCAAGGGCGAGGTGCTGACGCGACTCGCAGCGTGGTGGTTCACGCGCACGCGCGACGTGGTGCCGGACCACTTCGTCGCGGTGCTCGACGCGTCGAGTGCCGTGCAGCTGGGCATCGACGCCGACCCCACCTGGTACGGCCGCGCGACGATCGCGCGGCGCGCCGAGCCACTGCCGGTGGAGTGCGTCGTGCGCGGCTACCTCACGGGCTCAGGGTGGGCGGACTACCAGCGCAGCGGCGGCGTGAGCGGCATCCCGCTGCCGCCGAGCCTCCGGCAGTGCGAGCGGTTGTTCGAGCCGATCTTCACGCCGACCTCGAAAGCAGCCGCCGGGCACGATGAGCCGATGACGTACGCCGAGGTCGAGGCGCTAGTCGGCGCGCAGCGCGCGCACGTCATGCGGCTGCGCGCGCTCGCGCTGTACCGCTACGCGGCGGACATCGCGCTCGAGCGCGGCATCATCATCGCGGACACGAAGTTCGAATTCGGCATGCTCGACGGTGAGGTGACACTAATCGACGAGGCGTTGACGCCGGACTCGTCGCGCTTCTGGCCACTCGACGCGTACGAGCCGGGGCGCGAGCAGCCCTCGTTCGACAAGCAGTACGTGCGCGACTGGCTCGCCGCGTCCGGGTGGAACCGCAAGCCGCCCGCGCCGCCGCTCCCGCCCGAGGTCGTACGCGCCACGAGCGAGCGCTACCTCGAGGCGTATCGCCGCCTGACCGGCGAACCGCTGCCGCACGCAACTGATGATGCCGACGCCGAGGAGCGTTAATGCCCGAGTACCTGGTCCGCATCGACGTGATACTGCGGCCGCTGGTCAACGACCCGCAAGGCCTGGCCGTGCGCGACGGGCTGCATGCGCTGGGATTCGCCGACGTGGCAACGGTGCGCGTGGGCAAGCACATCGAAGTGCGCGTCGCAGCCGCGGACGCCGCGGCGGCGGAGCAGGCGGTGCGCGCGATGTGCGAGCAGCTGCTCGCGAACCCGGTGATCGAGCAGTTCAGCCTCGCAGTGACCGAGGCCGTGCCCGCGTCGTAGCCCTACCGAGCTACGACGCCTGCTCGGTGGCGACCACCTGCACATCCCCGAGCACGCCACGCAGCTGCGCGAGCCCTGCAGCGATGCGCTGCGCCTCTGGCACGCCCCGCAGGTCGATGCCGCGACTCACTGCGAGGAAGCTGATTCCCAGGAGCCGCCCATCCTTGTCGAAGTCCATGTGCCGCTAGAAGTCAATCTCTCGTGAGCGGTGCCGCTTCGGCAACTCGTCCTCCTGGACGTCCACGTACAAGTTCACATACAGCGTATCTCCGAGTGTGTCATAGTTGACGTAGATCGAGTCCATTACATTGCCTGCACTCTCACGACGAAGAGCGGATCCGAGTCCGTGAGGACGCACACGACAACCGTGCGATCGCGATTCGTGCACCGTATCGACTCATGACATCGCCTGGGTCAACTGCATCGGGGCTCGCGAGGACCGCCTCCACCTCGATCCGGTGTATGCCTTCCTCGACCATATCGGCCCGAGCGGCGTTGGTGAAGCGCAGCTCCATCCTATCCGCCGCGCAGCGTGCGCAGCACGCTCTCGTGCAGCAGGCCGTTCGTCGTGATGCAGTGGCCGGCGTCGAGACGGGCGCGGCCGTCGATGTCGGTGAGCACGCCGCCTGCCTCTTCGACGATCACCTGCACGGCAGCGATGTCCCAGGGGGCGATCTCGCCTTCCAGCATCACCTCGGCGGCGCCTTCGGCGACCAGGCAGTGGCCCCAGAAGTCCCCGAAGCCGCGCTGGCGCCAGGCGCCGCGCAGCAGCGCGTCGGCGCGCGCGCCCCACGCGTCCACGGTCAGCCGGTACGAGCCGTACAGCACCTGCGCCTCCTCAAGGCGCGCGAGGCGCGACACCGCGATGCGCTCGCCGGCGCCGCCGGCGCCCGCACCCGGC
>VGPB01000024.1 GCA_016875695.1 Chloroflexota bacterium
GACCTCAACGCGCGCGCCGCCGAGGCCGGCGCCGGGCGCAGCGTCGTCCGGCGCGGCCGGGTACAGCCGCAGCGCCTCACCGCGCCCGTAAGCAGCGTCGAGTCCGCCGCGGAACTCGAGCTCGAGGGTTCGTCCGCGGCGCGTGGCGACGACGAACCCCGGGTGATCCATGTGCGCACCGAGCACGAGCGGGCGGCCAGCGCGGCCGCGGCGGTACGTGACGTAGACGTTGCCGTACGCGTCCTCGACGCAAGCGAGCCCACGCTCGGCGGCGAAGGCGCGGATGTACGCGCGCACGCCGCCCTCGAGATAGGGCGCTGTGGGCACGCTGACGACGCCGCGCACGATCTCGCGCAGGGGCGTGGTGGCGGGCAGCGTCACGCGCACAGTCATCGGCGGAATGGTACACGGGAGCTCGCGCGCCGGGCGCGATTCGCTGCGGGCGCGCACCCCGGGTACGCTATTCGCATGAGCGACGAGATCACGCCCGAGGCCCCAGAGGCGGCCGGCGACGCGCCGGCCGCGGCGGCTCCGCCCGAGGCGCCCGCGCGGGCGCGCCGCCTACGGCGGCGCGCCCGCCTCGCCGACCAGCCGCGCATCCCGATCGAGGTGGAGCTGATCGGGCTCGCCGCGGGCGGGCGCGCGGTGGGCCGCGCCCCGGACGGGCGCGTCGTGTTCGTCGAGCGGGCGTTGCCCGGCGAGCGCGTACTCGCCGAGATCAAGCGCAACGAGCCGTCGTACATCGAGGCAGCGACCGTCGAAGTGCGGCAGGCCGCGCCGGGCCGGGTGAAACCGCCGTGCCCGTACTTCGGGCAGTGCGGCGGCTGCCAGCTGCAGCACGCGGACTACGCGTTGCAGCTAGAGCTGAAGACGGCCGTGGTCGCGGAGCAGCTGCGACGCATCGGGCGGTTCGAGGCGGCCCTGCTGGCACCGATGCTCGGCATGGCCGACCCGTGGGGGTACCGCAACCACGCGCGCTTCACCGTGCGCCGCAACGGCGACGTGGGCTTCATGCAGCAGGGCTCGCATCGCTTCCTGCGCATCGACGAGTGCCTGATCGCACACCCGCTGGTGAACCAGACGCTGCGCGCGGTGCAGGGTCGCACGATGCAGACGGCGCAGCTGAGCGTGCGCGTGGGCGAGCACACCGGCGACGTGCTGGTGCAGCCGCGCCTGCGCTGGCGGCCGGGCCGCAGCCGCCACCTCGCAAGCGGCCAGCAGACTTACGAGGAGGAGTTGGGCGAGGCGCGCTTCCGCGTGTCGGCGTCGGCGTTCTTCCAGGTGAACACGCGCCAGGCGGAGCGACTGGCGGCGCTGGTGCTCGAACGCGTCCGCGCGGCGCACCCGCAGGTCGTCGTGGACGCGTACGGCGGCGTCGGGACGTTCGCCGCGCTACTCGCGCCACACGTCGCGCGCGTGCTGACCATCGAGCAGTCGGCCGCCGCGGGCAACGACGCGGCGGTGAACCTCGCGGCGCACGAGAACGTCGAGCGCCGCGTCGGCTCCGTCGAAGCGCTGCTGCCGGAGCTGGAGCCTTCGCCCGACGTAGCGATCGTCGACCCGCCGCGCGTGGGGCTCCAGCCCGTGGTCGTGCAAGCGCTCATCAACTCGCGGGTGCGGCGGCTGGTCTACGTCTCGTGCGATCCGGCCACGCTCGCGCGCGACCTGCGGATGCTCGTAGACGGCGGGTTCGCGCTGACGGACGTGCAGCCGGTCGACATGTTCCCGCACACGCAGCACATCGAGTGCATCGCGACGCTCGATCGCGCAGCGGCGGCCTGAGCGGGACGCCGGGCCCGATGCGCATCGTGCTGGCGTCGGGCTCGCCGCGCCGCCCGGAGCTGCTGGCTGGGCTGGGGCTCGCGTTCACTGTCGCGCCGGCGGGCATCGACGAGACGGCGTTCACCGGCATCCCGCGCGCAGTCGCCGAGGCGCTGGCGCTGGCGAAGGCGCGCGCGGGGGCGCTGCGCACCGGCGCCGATGCCGCCGTCATCGGCGCGGACACCATCGTCGCGCTCGGCGCACGCGTGTTCAGCAAGCCGGCCGACGCCGCCGAGGCTGTCGCGACGCTGACTGCGTTGCGCCATCGCACGCACGAGGTTCTGACCGGCGTGGCCGTGGTCGCCACCGGCCGCGAGGCGAGCACGCTTACCGCCACGCGGGTGACGATGCGCGACTACAGCGACGCCGAGGTCGCGGCGTACGTGGCGACCGGCGACCCGCTGGACAAGTCCGGCGCGTACGCGGTGCAGCACCCGGCGTTCGCGCCAGCGGCGCGCGTGGAGGGCTGCCGCTGCGCCGTGATCGGCCTGCCGCTGTGGACGCTGCGCGCACTGCTCGCCTCGGTCGCGGGCGTCGAGGCCTCGGCGCCGCGCTTCGAGCGCTGCGCCACGTGCCCGGAGCGGCCGGGGGGGGACGGCGGGGGGTTAGCCCTGGGCGACGCGCAGCTCGCCGACGAACGTCGAGAGGCGCAGCAGCAGACGGCATGGCTGGGCGCTGTAGTCCGCGGTGCGCACGTTGATGTCGCGCACGACGCCCTCCTCGCGGCGGCCCAGCGCGTCCACACTGCCGACGATCGCCTGTGCCGTCACGTCGACGCCGATATCGGCCGGCACGCGCACGTCGATGGTGCCGATCCAACACAGCAGCGTGAGCTGCGTCTCCCCGGCCGGGAGCTCGGCGCGGCGCAAGTCGAGCATGATGTCGCCGAGCACCGTCGAGATCACCGCGTCGTTGACGGTCCAGCCCTCGCGATCCGAGCGCACGTGGCCGAACGCGCGGCGCAGGCGGCGCGAGAAGCGCCGCACCCGCCACGCCGCGATCGTCGCGAGCGCGCCGAACGCGATGCACGCGAAGCCGACCGCGGCGCCGGCGATGCCCGCGGCGCCAAGGTGTCGCGCCCCGCTGCTGTCGAGGAGCGCGACCAGCCCGAGCGCGACGAGGTACGCGCCCACGGTGATCGGCAGCACGTCCTTCGCACGCCAGCTCATCGCGCCGCCCTCAGCGGCGCCAGCGGCGCGCGCGCTCGTAGATGATGTACACGCCGAGCACGATCGGGATGACCGGCCACAACTCCGCCGGCCCCGCGTCGATTATGTCCAGCGCCTCGAGCAAGAACGTCACGCCGAGGACGACGAGCACGAGTCCCAAGGCCACGGCGACTCCCCACGTTACGCGCATGTATTGTACGGCCGCGTGCCCACCGGGTTCACACGCAAGCGGTGCCATACACTTTCATGCGCACGCACCTCCCTCCCGAGCGCGCACGCGAAGGAGCCCCAATGGCGGAGCCGATCATCGTCGTGTCGAACGTGGAGAAGGTGTACGACACGGGCGCGGTGCTGGTGCACGCGCTGCGCGGCGTGTCGCTGACCGTGCAGGCGGGCGAAATGATGGCCGTAATGGGCCCGTCGGGCTGCGGCAAGACGACGCTGCTCAACTGCATGTCCGGGATCGATGAACCGACCAAGGGCTCGATCATCATCGAAGACACGGACCTCGCGACGCTGGATGACAACACGAAGACGTCATATCGCGCGCGGCGTATGGGCTTCATCTTTCAGTTCTACAACCTGCTGCCGGTGCTGACGGCCGTCGAGAACGTCGAGCTGCCGCTGCTTGTCTCGGGCGTCCCGCCGAAGAAGGCGCGCGCGCAGGCTGACGCTGCGCTCGCGCGCGTGCACCTCGCCGAATGGGCCCGGCACCGGCCGGCGCAACTCTCGGGCGGCCAGCGGCAGCGCGTGACGATCGCGCGCGCGCTCGTGAACCACCCCGCCATCGTCTGGGCCGACGAGCCCACTGGCGACCTCGACTCGGCGACCGCCGACGAGATCATGGCGCTGATGCAGGAGCTCAACCGCAGCGAGGGCCTCACGTTCATAATCGTCACGCACGACCCGGGCATCGCGGCGCGTTGCCACCGCACGATCTACATGCAGGACGGCAGCATCGCGCGTGACGTCGCCAATGCGGTGCCCGCGGGTAGTGCCCCGTGAACGAGCTCTTCGGCATCCCGCTCACGAGCATCATGGTCGGCCTGCTGATCCTGCTCGCGGCGGCGCTCGCCGCGATCGCGGCGATCGCGTGGCGGCATCCCCTGCTCGTGCGCATGGGCCTGCGTAATCTCGTGCGGCGGCCCGCGCAGACCGTGCTCATCGTCGTTGGACTGATGCTGGCGACGCTGATCATGAGCGCCGCGTTCGCGACCGGCGACACCGTCGGCTACTCCGTCACCAGCACCGTTTACCGCTCGATGGCCGAGATCGATTTCATCCTCGGCTTCAAGACCGAGGGCACCGCCGTCTCACGCGAGGATGCGTACCTCAACGACGACGTGCTCGCCTCGCTCACCACACGATTCCGCGACGACAGCGACTTCGATGCCTTCGCGCCGCTGGTGCGGGAGACGCTGCCGGTCGTGAACACCGCGCGCCGCCTGTCCGAGCCACAAGCGCGGATGATCGGCGCGGACGCGTCCTTCGACCGCTTCCGTTCACTCCACGATCCCTCGGGACGCGAGGTCTCGGTGTCCGCGCTCGGCAGCGCCGGCGTGTACATCAGCGAGTCGCTCGCGGACGCCGTCGATGCCGGGGCAGGCGACCGCGTCACAGTGTTCGTTGAGAACCGGCCGACGGAGCTTACCGTGGTCGGCGTGATCCGCGACACGAGCGGTTTCGACACGTTCGCGAGCCAGCGCCCCGCCTCGCAGGGCGGCGGCCTCGTCATGCCGCTCGCGCTCGCGCAGCAGCTGACCGGCCGCGAGGGGCGCTACACCGACATCGTCGTGTCGAGCCGCGGCGGGGTGCGCGACGCGCTCGCGCTCGAGGACTCGCGAGTCGAGGACAAGCTCGAGGCGTTCATCGAGGACAATCCGAACGCGCGCGTCGACATCACGCTGACGAAGGAGGCGCGCGTCGGCATCGGCGAGCTCATCGGCTCGATCTTCGTCACGTTCTTCATCGTGTTCGGGCTCTTCTCGATCGCCGCGGGAGTGATGCTCATCTTCCTAATCTTCGTAATGCTCGCGGCGGAGCGCCGCTCCGAAATGGGCATGGCGCGCGCGATCGGCATGAGCCGCCTGCACCTGACCGAGATATTCCTCGCGGAGGGCATGGCGTACAACATCGGCTCGGCCACGGTCGGCGGCATGCTGGGGGTCAGTGTGGCCGCACTGCTCGTATACGTGATGGGCCGGCTGTTTGACGACTTCGGGCTCAGCATCGTGTTCCACTTCAACCCGCACGGGTTCATCATCGCGTACAGCCTCGGCGCCGTGTTCACGTTCGCGACGGTCATGTTCGCGGCATATCGCGCGGCGAACATGAACATCGTGCGCGCGATTCACGACCTGCCGGAGCCGCGGCCGTTGCGCGCCGTGGACCGCTCCGCAGGCACGCTGCTGCGCGCGTTCCTCGCCGTGCCGTGGACACTGTTCTGGATCGCGCTCGTCGCGCTCTGGGTCGTCACCGGGTTCCTCGCGTTCGTGTTCGGCATCAGCACCTACGGCGCGGGCATTGTCGGCGTTGGCTTGCTCGCGACATGGTTCGTGTACGGGGCGCTAAGGCGCACGCGCCGGCTCGCGCAGCGGCACCGCAACGCCGGTGGCTGGGCGCTGTGGATGCTGCTCGCCGGCATCGCACTCGTGTGGACCGGCGGGTGGATCACCGGTTGGGCCTTCGCGTACGCAGGCGGCATGACGCTCGCGGTGCTCGCAATCGCGATGCTAGCCGTGTACTACGGCGCGGCGCCACGTGCGGCGTTCACGATCGCGGGCTTCGCACTCGCCTGGTGGTGGCTGCTGCCGTTGCCGTTCTCGCTGTTCATGGACGTCGGTATCCAGTTCGACCCCATCGCCGGTATCACGCGGCTCCTGGAGTTGCCGCGGCCGGACGTCGACGGCAACATCGAGATGTTCTTCGCGTCCGGGATCTCGGTCACGCTGGCCGCGGCGCTGACGATCATCTTCAACGCCGACGCGCTGCTGAGCGTGCTGCGGCTCTTCGAACGTGCGCTCGGCGGCATCGCACCGGCGGTGCGCACGGCAGTGGCGTACCCGCTCGCGGCCAAGTTCCGCACGGGCATGACGCTCGCGATGTTCGGGCTCGTGACCTTGAGCCTCGTGGTGATGTCCACGCTCAACTCCAATTTTTCACAGCTGTTCGCCGGCGACGACGCGCGCGCCGGCTTCGATGTGCTGGTCGAGGCCAACCCCGCAAACCGCGTGCCGGACCTGCGCGCAGCCCTCCAGCAGCACGGCTATCAGGGCCCCGCAATCGGCGGCGTGGGCACGGTGCTCGTCGCCGCGCAGTTCGGTGCCGACGCCCGCGAAGCGAACGCCGCGAGCACCCAGTTCCGCCCGGAGCGCGTGATCGGCGTCGACGACGAGTTCGTACAGCTCGCGCGCATGCCCCTGCAGTATCGCGCGCGCGGGTACGCCGACGACGCTGCCGTGATGACCGCGCTGCGCAGCGACCCCGCCGTCGCCGTGATCGACGCCGCCGCGCTCGCCGTGAGCGGTGGCCTCGGCACCGTCGGCAACGGCTTCGTGCTGTCGCGCGCCACCAGCGCCGCGATCCGCGAAGACGCGTTCGAGCCCGTGGCGATGATCGTGCGCAACCCGCGCGGCGGCCAGGAGCTGTCGGTGCGCATCATCGGTGTCTACGAGGCGCAGACTACGGGCGTGCTCACGCAGCTCGCCGGCCTACACATTTCGCGCGCGAACGTCGAGCGCGTATTCTCCGGCGGCGACAGCGAGCTGTTCCTCGTGACAACCTCCGGGAGTGGCGACAATCTCGACGAGCGCACCACCCGCGGAATCGAGTCGGCACTGCTCGAGCAGGGCGTGCAGACGACCGCGGTACGCAAGCTGATCGATCAGCAGGCGCAGCTGTCGAACGCGTTCTCGTACCTGTTCGAAGGGTTCATGGGCCTCGGCCTGATCGTCGGCATCGCTGCGCTGGGGGCGATCGCGTTCCGCACGGTCGTGGAGCGCCGCCAGCAGATCGGGATGCTCCGCGCGATCGGCTACACGCGGCGCCTGATCGCGCTGTCGTTCTTCATGGAGTCCTCGTTCATCGCTATCACCGGGGTGCTGATGGGCGTCACGCTCGGGCTGGCGCTGTCGTACAACCTGCTGACCAGTGGCGAGGTCTCCGAAGGCCAGCAGATCGCGTTCTCCGTGCCCTGGGGCCGCATCCTGCTCGTAACGGCGGTGGCGTACAGTGCGAGCGCGCTCATGACGCTCATCCCAGCGCGCGCCGCATCGCGCGTGTCGGTCGCCGAGGCGCTGCGCTACGAGTGAGCCGCGCGACCTGCCCCTGCGGCGCGCCGCGCGCGTCGTGCTGCTTGATGGCGCCGATCGCGTGCTGCTGCTCGAGTACGCATTGCCGCCGAGCGGCGCGCGGTTCTGGGTGGCGCCGGGCGGCGCGCTCGAGCCCGGCGAGCGCTACGCCGACGCGGCACGACGCGAGCTGCACGAAGAGACGGGTATCGCGGTCACCGCGTTAAGCCGCTGCCTGTGGGTGCGCGACTTCACGATGCGACTCAACGGCGCGCCGACACGCGCGCGCGAGCGGTATTACCTTGCTCGCGCGCCACACGCCGTGGTCGACACGAGCGCCAACCCGATGGCGGAGGAGCGCGACACGATCCGCGGGCACCACTGGTGGAGCCGCGACGAGCTGCTGCGCACGGATGAGCGCGTGTTCCCGCGCGCGCTCGGAGTGTTTTTCGGCGACATCGTGGCGCTGCCGGCGGACGTTACGTTGCGTGATGCGCACGCGTGCCCGCGCTCGATCGCGTAACGCGTTCACACGGCATTCCCCTACGGGGCGCAGGGGTCACGCCGACTAGTGCACAGGGCGCAGCACCGGCACACTCCACGAGATGTTGCGCGCAGCGATCCGCTTCCTCGTGCTCGCGTGCGTCGCGTTGGCCGTGCGCTACGCCACGCCCGCCGCAGCGCAGACGCCGTCGATCATCGGTACGCTGCGACGCGCCGGCGGATTCGGGCTCATCGCATGGGGCGGAAGCACGCTTTCGGAACTGGTGAGCGCCGCCGGCACGCAGGGCTGCACGCTGAGCGCGGTGTAGGCGAGCGGCGCGAACGGCGCGCTCACCGGCGACATCATCGGCGCGCCGGCCTTCGTCAACGCCGCATTCAACACGCTGTACCCGGGTGCGATCCCCGCGCAGTCGCCGCTGCTGCTCGTCTGTCGAAGGCCCGTCTCGTCCGCACCGGTCGCGGCAGCGGACGCGAGCTACAAGCAGCAGCTGAGCCGCGCGATCGCTGCCGGTATCAATCGCGAGCGGCAATCGCGTGGCCTCGCGGCACTGCGCGACGCGCAGCCCCCGTATGCGGCGTCCGAGGCGTACATCGGCCTCGTGCGCGACGCGCAGCGGCTCTCGCACACGATGGACGGCGAGCCGTGGGATCGCGCGAAGCGCGCGGGTTACTCCAGCTCGTGGGTCGGCGAAGTGCTCGCGGCGCACTCGATCAGCGGGCAACCGAGCGTGGACAGCGAGGCGGCGCGCTTCGTGCAGCAGTGGATGGACAACCCGCCGCGCCGGTCGATCATCCTCGACGCATCGTTCACAGAAATCGGTGCGGGCTGCGCGCAGGGACGGCTGAACAACCTCATCGCGCTCTACTGCGTCGGCATGACGGGCAAGCCGTAGCCAACGAGGACGCGCGGCGGGCGGCGAGTCTAGAGCGGCGCGGGCAGCGCGCTATCGCCCATCAAGTACGCATCGACGTGCCGCGCAGCCGTGCGGCCCTCCGCGATCGCCCACACGATCAGCGACTGGCCGCGCGTCATGTCGCCGGCGGTGAACACACCGGGCACGCTCGTCATCTTGTGCGCGTCCGCCCACACGTTGCCGCGCTCGGTGAGGCGCACGCCCAGCTGCTCGAGCATGCCCGTGCGCTGCGGCCCGAGGAAGCCCATCGCGAGCAGCAGCAGGTCGACGTCGACGGCGAACTCGGAGCCTGGGACTTCGCGCATGACCTGGCGGGCGTCCTCGCGCACGAACTCGACGCGCACGGCGTGCAGCTGCTTCAGCACGCCGTTCTCGCCGGTGAGCCGCTTGGTGAGGATGCTGTAATCACGCACGCCGCCCTCCTCATGCGCCGAGGAGACGCGGTACATGTTTGGCCACGTCGGCCACGGCGTCTCGGCGGGGCGCGCGTCGGGCGGGCGCGGCAACAGCTCGTACTGCAGCACCTCCGTCGCGCCCTGGCGCAGCGCGGTGCCCAGGCAGTCGGCGCCCGTGTCGCCACCGCCGAGAATAATCACGCGCTTGCCGGCCGCGGTGATGAAATCGCGCTCCGGGATCTCGTCGCCCGCGTTGCGCCGGTTCTGCAGCGGCAGGTACTCCATCGCGAAGTGCGCGCCGCGCAGCTCGCGGCCCGGCACGTCGAGGTCGCGTGGCGCGGTCGCGCCGCCCGCGAGCAGCACCGCGTCGTGCTCCGCGGCGAGCGCCGCGGCGTCGACGCCGCTGCCGACGTGCGTCGAGGGCCGAAACTCGACGCCTTCCGCTGTCATCTGCTGGAGCCGGCGGTCCAGGAAGCGCTTCTCCATCTTGAAGTCGGGAATGCCGTAGCGCAGCAGCCCGCCGATGCGGTCGTCTCGCTCGTACACCACCACGTCGTGGCCGGCGCGCGCGAGCTGCTGCGCGGCGGCGAGGCCCGCGGGGCCCGAGCCGATGACCGCGACGCGCTTGCCGGTGCGCACGGCGGCGGGCTGCGGCGTGATCCAGCCGGCCTCATACGCGTGCTCGATGATCGTCAGCTCGATCTGCTTGATCGTCACGGGATCCTGGTTGATGCCCAGCACGCACGCCGCCTCGCACGGCGCCGGGCACAGCCGCCCGGTGAACTCCGGGAAGTTGTTCGTCGCGTGCAGACGATCGATCGCCTCCCGCCACTTGTCGCGGTACACGAGGTCGTTCCAGTCCGGGATGATGTTGCCCAGCGGGCAGCCCTGGTGGCAGAACGGGATGCCGCAGTCCATGCAGCGCGCGGCCTGGTCGTGCAGGCGCTCCGGCGGGAAGTCCTCGTAGACCTCCAGCCAGTCATGCACGCGCTGCGACGGCGGCCGGCGGCCCGGCATCTCGCGACGGAACTCCAGGAAGCCGCTGGGCTTAGGCATCGCCCGCCGTCAGTGCAGGCGCCTCGGTCGCGTGCTGGGCGTCCGCCTCGACGCGGCGGGCGAGCTCGGCGAGCGCTCGGCGGTACTCGCGCGGCATCACCTTGACGAAGTGCGCCGCGGCCGCGGGCCAGTCCGCGAGCAGCCCGGCGGCGACGGTGCTGCCAGTGTACTCTACATGGCGCTCCAGCAGCCCGCGCACGAGGTCCAGGTCCTCCCACTCGTCGAGCGGCTCGAGATCCACCATCTCGCGGTTGCAGTGCTGCGCGAAGTCGTCGTCGACGTCGAGCACGTACGCGACGCCGCCGCTCATGCCGGCGCCGAAGTTGCGCCCGGTGCGCCCGATGACGACGACGCGGCCGCCCGTCATGTACTCGCAGCAGTGGTCGCCCGTGCCCTCGACGACGGCCGCCGCGCCCGAGTTGCGCACCGCGAAGCGCTCGCCGGCGATGCCGCGGAAGAACGCCGCGCCGCTCGTCGCGCCGTACAGCGCAACGTTGCCGGTGATGATGTTCTCCTCCGGCACGAACGTCGCACCCGGCGCCGGACGCACGATCAACTTGCCGCCGGACAGCCCCTTCCCGGCGTAGTCGTTCGTCTCGCCGTCCAGCCGCAACGTGATCCCCGCTGGGACGAAGGCGCCGAAGCTCTGGCCCGCCGATCCCGTGAAGTGGATGTCGATGGTGTCGTCCGGCAGCCCGGTGTTCGCGTAGCGCCGG
Source organism: Chloroflexota bacterium (assembly GCA_016875695.1). GTDB lineage: Bacteria > Chloroflexota > Dehalococcoidia > UBA2979 > UBA2979 > SHYP01. Next base: position 10,865 of record VGPB01000024.1, read on the forward strand.
CTGAGCTCGGAGCCGAGCATGGTGCCGACGGTGCGGTTCACGTTGCGGATCGGCAGCGCGATGCGCACCGGTTCGCCGCGCTCGAGCGCGCGCGCCGCGAGGCGCAGCAGCTCGTGGTCCAGCGCGGCGTCGAGGCCGTGGTCCTGCACCGTCACGCAGTGCGTCGCCACGTCGGGACCCACGTCGGGGCGGTGGAGGATGGCCGACAGGTCGAGCCCGCGCGCCTTCCAGTGGTCGATGGCGGGACGCATGTCGAGCAGGTCCGAGCGGCCGATGAGCTCGTCGAGCGTGCGCGCGCCGAGCTGCGCCATGTACGCGCGCACGTCCTCGGCGATGAAGCGGAAGAAGGTGACCACGTGCTCCGCACGCCCCTCGAAGCGCTCGCGCAGCACCGGGTTCTGCGTCGCGATACCGACGGGGCAGGTGTCGAGGTGACACACGCGCATCATCACGCAGCCCATCACGACGAGCGGCGCGGTCGCGAAGCCGAACTCCTCCGCGCCGAGTAGCGCGGCGATGATCACGTCGCGCCCCGTCTTCAGCTGGCCATCCACCTCGACGCAGATGCGGTCGCGCAGCTTGTTGAGCACGAGCGTCTGCTGCGTCTCCGCGAGGCCGAGCTCCCATGGGATTCCGGCGTGCTTGAGCGAGGTGAGCGGGCTCGCACCCGTGCCGCCGTCGTGGCCGCTGATCAGCACGACATCCGACTTGGCCTTCGCGACCCCGGCCGCGACGGTGCCGACGCCCACTTCGGCGACGAGCTTGACGCTGATGCGCGCGCAGCGGTTCGCGTTCTTCAGGTCGTGGATGAGCTGGGCAAGGTCCTCGATCGAGTAGATGTCGTGGTGCGGCGGGGGGCTGATCAGCCCCACCCCCGGCGTCGAGTGGCGCACCGCGGCGATCCACGGCCACACCTTGTGTCCGGGGAGCTGGCCGCCCTCGCCGGGCTTCGCGCCCTGCGCCATCTTGATCTGCAGCTCGTCGGCCTGCACAAGGTATTCGCTCGTTACGCCGAAGCGCCCCGAGGCGACCTGCTTGATCGCGCTCCGGCGCGAGTCGCCATTGGGGTCGGGCGTGTAGCGGCGGCGGTCCTCACCGCCCTCGCCGGTGTTGCTCTTCCCGCCGATGCGGTTCATCGCGATCGCCAGCGTCTCGTGCGCCTCCGCGCTGATCGAGCCGTACGACATCGCGCCGGTCTTGAAGCGCCTGAACAGCGCCTCGGCGGGCTCAACCTCCTCTATGGGGACCGGCGCGGCTGCGGGCCGCAGCTCGAACAGCCCGCGCAGCGTGGCGAGCTGCCGACTCTGCTCGTCGACGAGCTGCGTGTACTCCTTGAAGATCGCGAACTGCCCCCTGCGCGTCGCATGCTGCAGCCGGAACACTGTCTCCGGGTTGAACAGATGGAACTCGCCGTCGCGGCGCCACTGGTACTGGCCGCCCCACTCGAGCGCGTGCACACCGCCCTGCTGCCGCGGGAACGCGCGCGCGTGGTGCGCCAGCGCCTCCGCAGCGACCTCCGCGAGCCCGATGCCGCCGATGCGCGAGGGGGTCTTCGTGAAGTAGCGCTCGATAAACGCCGCGTTCAGCCCGATCGCCTCGAAGATCTGCGCGCCGCGGTAGCTCTGGACGGTGGAGATGCCCATCTTGGACATCACCTTCACCACGCCCTTGCTGATCGCCTTCAGGTAGTGCTTGTGCGCCTCGTCGGCGTCGAGCGCCGCCGGCACGTAGCCGTCCTCCTGCAGGCGCGGGAGGCTGTCGAGCGCGAGGTACGGGTTCACCGCGCCCGCGCCGTAGCCGATGAGCAGCGCGAAGTGGTGCACCTCGCGCGGCTCGCCGCTTTCGACGACGAGGCCGACCTGCGTGCGCTTCTGCTCGCGCACGAGGTGGTTGTGCAGTCCCGCGACGGCGAGCAGCGCCGGGATCGGCGCGCGCTCCGCGTCGACGCCGCGATCGGAGAGCACGAGAATCTTCGCGCCGCCGGCGATCGCCGTGTCGGCACGTGCGTACAGGTCGTCCAGCGCCGCCGCCAGCGTGTCCGGGCCGTCGTGCGCCGGGAACAGCGTGTGCAGCACCTGCGTGCGGAACAGCGGGTGGTCGCGCAGTGCCACGACGCGCGCGAGTTGCTCGTTGTCGAGGAACGGCGACGCGAGCTTGACAAGGTGCACGTCGGCAAGCGCCTGGTCGAGCAGGTTGCCCTCCGGCCCGATCAGCGTGTCGACCGAAGTGACCAGCTCCTCGCGGATCGCGTCGAGCGGCGGGTTCGTGACCTGCGCGAACAGCTGCTGGAAGTAGTTGTACAGCGGCGGCGCCTGGTCGGAGAGCACAGCGACCGGCGTGTCGGTACCCATCGACCCGACCGACTCCTCCGAGTTCACGATCATCGGGCCGAGGATGTACTTCAGGTCCTCAATGGTGTGCCCGAACGCGAGCTGCTGCGTGAGCAGCGCCTCGCCGGTGAACGGGGCCGCGGGCGTGGCAGGCGGCAGCTCGGCAAGCGGGTGCACGTGCGCACGCAGCCACTCGTCGTACGACGCCTCCGCGGCGAGGCCGAGCTTCAGCTCGGCGTCGTCGATGATCCGCCCCTCGGCGAGCGAGACCAGGAACATCTTGCCGGGCTGCAGCCGGCCCTTGCGCAGGATGCGCTCCTCGGGAATCGGCAGCACGCCCACCTCGGACGCCATCAGCACGATGTCGTCCTTCGTGACGATGAAGCGCGACGGGCGCAGGCCGTTGCGGTCCAGCACCGCGCCGATGTTCTGGCCGTCAGTGAACGCGACAGATGCGGGGCCGTCCCACGGCTCCATCACGGTGCTGTGGTACTCGTAGAACGCCTTCTTCTCGGCGGGCATGGACTCGTGGCCGGACCACGCCTCGGGGATGAGCATCATCACCGCGTGCGGCAGCGAGCGGCCGGCCATCGTCAGCAACTCGAGCGCCTGATCGAGGATCGCGGTGTCGGAGCCGCGCTCGTCGAGGATCGGCAGGATCTTCGCGACCTCCGGGAAGTGCGGTGACGCGAACAGCGCCTCGCGCGCGGTCATCGAGTTGATGTTGCCGCGCAGCGTGTTGATCTCACCGTTGTGCGAGATCATGCGGTACGGGTGGGCGAGCCGCCAGCTGGGGAACGTGTTCGTGCTGAAGCGCGAATGGAACATCGCGAGCGCGCTCTCCACGCGCGGGTCGGCGAGGTCTGGGTAGTACGCGTCAAGCTGCGTCGCCGTGAGCATGCCCTTGTACACCAGCGTGCGCGACGACAGGCTGGGGAAGTAGCAAAACCGTCCCGCGTCGATACCGGCGCGGTCGATCGCATGCTCGAAGCGCTTGCGGATCACGTACAGCGTACGCTCGAACGCGTCCTGGTCGGGGAGCCCCGGCGCGCGCGCGACGATCGCCTGCTGCATCACCGGCTCGCCCGCGCGCGCCGTCGCCCCGACGTCGGCAGCGTCGACGTTGGTCGGCACGGGCCGCCAGCCGAGCAGCCGCTGCCCCTCCTCCTCCACGATGCGCGCGAAGAGCGCCTGCGCCTGCGCGCGCTCCGCGGCGTCGCGCTGCGCGAAGAGCGTGCCGGCGCCGTAGTGGCCGGGCTCCGGCAGCGCGATGCCGAGGCGCGCGCACTCCTCCCGCAGGAAGGCGTCGGGCAACTGGATCAGCAGGCCGGCGCCGTCGCCGGTGTTCACCTCGCAGCCACAGGCGCCACGATGGTTCAGGTTCTCGAGCGCCTGCAGGCCGTCGCGCACGATCTGGTGCGAGCGCTGGCCCTTGAGCTGGACAATGAAGCCCACCCCGCAGCTGTCGTGCTCGTAGGCGGGGTCGTAGAGGCCCTGCGGCGCGGGCAGGCCGGCCGGCGCGGCGGCGGGCTTGGACGTCAAGGGCAGGTCGCGGTGCGGTGGCGTGCCCGGGTGCCGAGCCAGCGGTGCGTCCATGCCGTACCCTGCGCCTTCCCTCGACCGTTCGCCTTCCCCTGCTCCGAAGAGATCGCGTCACTGGCCTGACCGGGTCCGCCGCCCGGCGCCCCGATCAGTTGCTGGTGCCAGGGCGCTGGCGCTGGATCGGGGACCTAGCCAAACAAAACATTCGGTTCGAAACCGCGATGCACACGCATGATAGCCGATGCGCGTCAAGCCCCCCGGCGGTCGAAGCCCCATCTTGCGCGATTCGTCACAAGCTGGCAAGGGCCGCGCCGCCGCCCCTGGCGCGTAGCCCTTCGATAAAGACTCGGTGAAGCGCCGCCGAGCGCCCAGAACCGGCGTGCTAGCGTCGACCCACGGCCGAGACGGGAGCCAGGGGCAAGCCCCACCGCCTGCGACACACGCTGCTGCGAGCCGCACTGCGGACCGCCGCCCTCGCCTGCCTGCTCGCCGGCGCCGCCGACATCGCCGAGGCCCGCGATGCGGCTCCGCCCGCGCGCCCCG
>VGPB01000025.1 GCA_016875695.1 Chloroflexota bacterium
GTCGCGCTCGTCCGCGCCGACGCTACGTTCGAGAAGGGAGTGCTCATCGAGCGAGACCACCAGCAGGATCAAGAAGCCGCCGCGTGATCAGCCGGACGCACCGATCCACAACTCTTGGCGATATCTCAAGAACGCAGTGTGATGATCAGAGACACCTAGACGCCGCGAGCGGAGGTGAGCAATGCCCTTTGCCCTGAACGTGAAGCGTCCTACAGCCGAGACCATCGTTCACGTCACTTCCTGCGCTTCCGTTGACCACGCACATATCTGGAGAATCCGTTTCGAGTCCAGTGCCGACTTCGAAGCCCTAGCCGCGACACGCAATAATGTCTGGCTCGAACTCGACCCTACTTTCGGGCTCCTGAAGGCGCAAGAAGTCGGCAGGCCACCGGGCCAATGTTCTACCCGAACAAGACCTGGAAGAAGCGCCAACGGGCTGTACGGCGACACACGTGCGTGTGACACGTGTCTGCGCCGGCGCTCGGCGCAGCATCGCCGCGGCGGCGACGCGCCCCTCTCTATCTGACCATCCCCCGCAACACGTACTGCAAGATGCCTCCGTGGCGGTAGTACTCCGCCTCCACCAGCGTATCGATGCGGCAGCGTGCCGTGAACTCGCGCGTGACGCCGTCGTCGGCGGTCACGCGCACCGGCACGTCCTGGCCCGGCGTCACCCCGCTCGCCACGTCGATGTCGAAGCGCTCGTGCCCCGTCAGGCCGAGCGTTGCGGCCGACTCGCCCGCGTGGAACTCCAGCGGGAGGATGCCCATGCCCACGAGGTTCGAGCGGTGGATGCGCTCGAAGCTCTGCGCCAGGACGGCACGCACGCCCAACAGCATCGGCCCCTTCGCCGCCCAGTCGCGCGACGAGCCCGAGCCGTACTCGCGACCCGCGAGGATCACCAGCGGCACGCCCTGCCCGGCGTAGCGCTCGGCCGCGTCGAAGATCGATAGCTCCTCGCCGGACGGCAGGTGGCGCGTCCAGCTGCCCTCGCGCTCCACCAGCGCGTTGCGCAGGCGCACATTCGCGAACGTGCCGCGCATCATCACTTCGTGGTTGCCGCGCCGCGAGCCGTATGAGTTGAAGTCCGCCGGCTGCACGGCGTGCTCGCCGAGGTAGCGCGCAGCCGCGCTCGTGCGCGCGATGTCGCCCGCCGGCGAGATGTGGTCCGTCGTCACCGAGTCGCCCAGCACCGCCAGCACCCGCGCCTCGCGGATCGGCGCGATCGGCGCGGGCTCGTGCGCGAGCCCCTCGAAGTACGGCGGCCGCCGCACGTACGTGGAGTCGGCGTCCCACGCGAATCGCGCGCCGCCCGTGCCCGCGAGCGAGCGCCAGCGCTCGTCGCCCGTGAACACGTCGGCGTAGCGCTCGCGGAACATCTCGGAGCGCACCGCGTGCTGCATCGTCGTCTGCACCTCTTGCTCCGTCGGCCACACGTCGCGCAGGTACACTGGCTGACCGTCCGCGCCGACGCCGAGCGGGTCGCGGTCGAGATCGATGTCCATGTGACCCGCAAGCGCGTATGCGACGACGAGCGGCGGCGACGCGAGGTAGTTCGCGCGCACCTGCTGGTGCACGCGCGCCTCGAAGTTGCGGTTACCGGAAAGCACAGCGGCCACGGCGAGCTTGCCTGCCGCGATCGCGTCCGCGACCGGCTTCGGCAGCGGGCCCGAGTTGCCGATACAGCTCGTGCAGCCGTAGCCGACGAGCTCGAAGCCCAGCGCGTCGAGGTGCTCCTGCAGCCCCGCCTCGCGCAGGTAATCGGTCACGACCATCGAGCCCGGCGCGAGGCTGGTCTTGACCCACGGCTTCGTCCGCAGCCCGCGCTCGTGCGCCTTCTTCGCGAGCAAGCCCGCGCCGACCATCACCTCCGGGTTCGAAGTGTTGGTGCAGCTCGTGATCGCCGCGATCACCACCGCGCCGTTCGAGAGGTCGTACGCGACGCCGTTCGCGCCGACGTGCACCGCCTCCGGCGACGCGCCCGCGGCGACCTCCTCGGCGATCGTGCTGCGCGCAGAGGCCTGCGCGTCGCGCAGCGGAATGCGGTCCTGCGGGCGCTTCGGCCCCGCGAGGCTCGGCTCGATCGTGGCGAGGTTGAGCTCGAGCACCTCGCTGTACTCGGGGTCCGGCGTATCGTCGGTGCGGAACAGCTGTTGCTCGCGGCAGTACGCCTCGACGAGCGGCACGAGCTCGTCGCGGCCCGTAAAGCGCAGGTACGCGAGCGTCTCGGCGTCGACCGGGAAGAAGCCGACCGTCGCGCCGTACTCCGGGCACATGTTCGCGATCGTCGCGCGCACGGCGAGCGGCAGGCCGCTCAGCCCACGCCCGAAGAACTCGACGAACTTGCCGACGACGTTGCGCGCGCGCAGCAGCTCGGTCACGCGCAGCACGAGGTCGGTGCCGGTCACACCGGCGGGCAGCTGCCCCGACAGCCGTACGCCGACAACCTGCGGCAGCAGCATCGCGACGGGCTGGCCGAGCATCGCGGCCTCGGCCTCGATGCCGCCGACGCCCCAGCCGAGCACGCCGAGCCCGTTGATCATCGTCGTGTGCGAGTCGGTGCCGACGAGCGAGTCCGGGTACGCCGCTCTGTCCCCGCGAAACACCACCTGCGCGAGGTACTCAAGGTTCACCTGGTGCACGATGCCCGTGCCCGGCGGCACTACGCGGAAGTTATCGAACGCCTGCTGCCCCCAGCGCAGGAACTGGTAGCGCTCCAGGTTGCGCTCGAACTCGCGCTCGACGTTGAACAGGAACGAGGCCGCGGAGCCGAACGCGTCGACCTGCACCGAGTGGTCGATCACGAGGTCGACGGGCTGCAGCGGGTTGATACGCGCGGGGTCGCCGCCCAGCGCGACCATCGCGTCACGCATCGCGGCCAGGTCGACGATGCACGGCACGCCGGTGAAGTCCTGCAGCAGCACCCGCGCCGGCCGGAACGCGATCTCGTCCGTCGGTTCCGCCGCCGGGTCCCAGCGCGCGAAGGCGCGCAGCTGCACCGCGGTCACGCTCTCGCCGTCCTCGCCGCGCAGCAGGTTCTCGAGCAGGATACGCAGCGTGAACGGCAGCCGCGCGAGGTCGATGTCGAGCGCGCGCGCGGCGGCGTCCAGGCGGTACACCGTGTGCGCTTGCCCGCCGACGTTGAGCGTCGACCGCGTGCCGAAGCTGTCCAGCGAGCTCACCGCGTCAGCCATCGCCGTCCGCCCCTCGTCACCGCTGCTCCCGTAGTGCTCGCATCGTAGCGAATCGCCTCGGGCCGTACTCGCCCCGTGCCACGGCGCTCAGGCGCGCCGGCCCGCAACGAGGTAGTGCACGAGGCCGTAGTAGAACTGGCCGTCAGCCGCGAGTGCCTCCAGTGTCGTGTTCCAGCGCGCCTCTTCGGCGGCGTCGATGCGGCCGACGCGGCGTGCGCCGGCTGCGATGCTCGGGAGCAGATCGCGCAGGTACGGCCCGTAGGCATCGTCGGTCCATAGGTACGACCGCCGAGGCAGCGGGGCGAGGCCGCACGCCGCGAGCTCGCGCGCCCCGCGCCCACCCCGCAGGCCGTCGGCCAGCACACCGAGCTGCGCTACGACCTCCCGCGCGCGCTCGGCATCATACGCGCCGAGGGCGAGCATGCCGCGGGCTGGCTCGCGGCCGCGCTCCTCGCCGACAACGCCGTCGCACTCTACGACTCGCCGGACCTCGCACCCACCGTTGAGGCGCTGCTCGCGGGCGGCGTGCCGCCGGACGTGCTCGCCACGGGCGGCGACCTCGCGAAGCTGACGCGCGGCGCAGGCGCCGCGCGTCAGCTTCGCCGCCACCGATGCAGGCCCCGCGCTCGCACGCGCGCTTCACCGGCGGCTGGCGAACACGCCGTCCAGCGAGCACGACCTGCGGGCGCTCCTCTCGCCCCTCGATGGGCCGCAACCCGAGGAGTCGGGCTTCGCGCAGCGCTTCGGGTGGCCGCGCGTGGTCGCGGTGCGCACGCTGCACCACGGCGCCGACCTCGCGCTCGCCTCCACCGAGACGCGCGCCGGCGGGCGCGGTTGAACGGCGCCACCGGCGGCGCTACGCTGGCTACTCCGGGCGCACGACGCGGGCCGTTAGCTCAGTTGGTACGAGCGCTCGCTTCACACGCGAGAGGTCAGTGGTTCAAGTCCACTACGGCCCACCAGCCGACGCCCAGGACGAGCCGGAACCCTGGTCCGCCAGGGACGGCGTGCCGAAGTGGCGAAATGGCAGACGCGCTACGTTCAGGGCGTAGTGAGGGTAACCTCGTGCGAGTTCGAGTCTCGCCTTCGGCACCATCCCGTTCGTCCCATTCCCACGTGCGCTCGTAGCTCAGGGGATAGAGCGCAGCCCTGCGGAGGCTGAGGTCGTAGGTTCAAATCCTACCGGGCGCACCACCTGTTCGAACCCTCCCGCGATGCCCCCATCCGGCCCGGCGCCGCCGGGCGCCGGGTCAGCGCTCCCGCGGCCCACGCCGCAGGTCCTGCGGCCTCGCGATGCGGGCTCGCTCCGATGGTCGGCGCCCCCGCCGCGCGCACCCTGAGATCGGGCACGCGACGCACCGCCGCGCTGCCAGATGGGAGACGACGATGAACAAGGCCCAGGCCATCGCAGACATCGCGTTCCAGCTCTTGGCGATCACCGCGCCGGAGCACGCCGGCACGCTCATCCAGCGCGCCCTGCGTGCGACAGGGCTGAGCAACCAGACCACGCTCAACCCGGCCGACATCACCGAGCTGCTCCGCGCGATCGCCGTCGAGGGCGGCCCGATCCAGAAGATCGCCCAGCAGATCGCGCTCTACGGCCTAGACGGCAAGACCCCTCGGACAGCGGCCTAACCGCCGCCGCTCGCGCCCGCTGGGCCGGGAGTGGCGGACCGGCCCAGCCGCACAGCCCAGACTGCTGCCGGTACCCTCGCCCTCCGCGCGGGGAGAGGGGCCAAGCGTAAGGCTCCTCCGCGCGCGCTCGACCTACAATCGAGGCGTGGCCGATTCCAGCGTCTTGCACCAGGTCCGCGCGCTCCCGGAGCGCCCCGGCGTCTACGTTATGCGCGACGCCCGCGGCGACGTGCTCTACGTCGGCAAGGCGACCAACCTCCGGGCCCGCGTGCGCTCCTACTTCAGCTCCTCGCGCAGCCTGGAGCCAAAGGTGCTCGCGCTCGCCTCGCTCGTGGCGCAGGTCGACCACATCGTCACCCGCACCGAGTCCGAGGCGCTGCTGCTCGAGGCCGCGCTGGTCAAGCGATACCAGCCCCAACACAACGTGCGGCTGAAGGACGACAAGCACTACCCCTACCTCAAGGTCGACGTACAGCACCCCTGGCCGCGCGTCACCATCACTCGCCGCGTCGAGCAGGACGGCGCGCGCTACTTCGGCCCCTACGCCTCCGCCGGCTCCGTCCGCCGCACCCTCGACGTGGTCAAGAAGCTCTTCCCGTGGCGCTCCTGCACCAAGCTCATCACCGGCACCGACCCGCGCCCCTGCCTGGACTACTACATCAAGCGCTGCATCGCGCCGTGCACCAGCTTCTGCACGAAGGCCGAGTACGACGCGGTCATCGCGGAGACGATCCTGTTCCTCGAAGGCCGCTCGGACGAGGTCCTGCGTCACGTCGAGCGCGAGATGGCCCGGGCCGCCGACGCACTCGAGTTCGAACGCGCCGCGCGCCTGCGCGACCAGGCCACCGCCATCCGCCGCATCACCGAACGCCAGCAAATGGCCACCACCACCACGCTCGACGCCGACGTGTTCGCGCTCGCGCGCAACGGCGACAAGGCGTGTGTGCAAGCCTTCTTCGTGCGCGGCACCGCCGTCGCCGACACCGACTCATTCCTGCTCGACGGGACGCGCGAGAGCAGCGACGCCGAGGTGCTAGGCGCGTTCCTCGCGCAGTACTTCGAGTCCGCGACCTACGTGCCGCGCTACATACTGCTCTCGCAGGCGCCGGCCGACGGCGACCAGCTGCAGCTCGCGCTGCGCGAGCGGCGCGGCGCCGCCGTCGAGCTCCGCGTCCCGGAGCGCGGCGAGCTGCGCCAGCTCGTCGCCAGTGCCGAGGACAACGCCCGCGCCGCGCTTGCCGCCTCGCACGTGCGCTGGCTCAACGACCGCGACAAGACGCAGGCCGCGCTCGCACTGCTCCAGGAGCAGCTGGACCTGCCGGCGCCGCCCCGACGCATCGAGTGCTACGACATCTCGACGATCCAGGGCACGAACACCGTCGCCTCGATGGTCGTGTTCGCCGACGGCGCGCCGCTCACCGCGCAGTACCGCCGCTTCCGCATCAAGACCGTCGCTGGCCAAGACGACTTCGCCTCGATGCGCGAGGTGCTCGCGCGCCGCTTCCAGCGCGTCGCGCGCCACACCGTCCCGCCCGCCGTCACCGATGACATGCTCGTCACCGGCGGCGCCGGCGCCACCGACGACGTCGAGACCCTGCCCCCGAACGATGACGGCGCGACGAGCGCCACGCTAGTCGCGGACAACGACGTGCCCGACAGCGCCACCGTGCGCCCACTCGACATCGACGCGAGCGGCGACGCCCCGCCGGCCGTCGACGAAGCGCCGCCCACGTCCGCGTGGGACGTGCTGCCCGACCTCGTCGTCATCGACGGCGGCAAGGGCCAGCTCGGCGCCGCGCTCGACGTGCTGCGCGACCTCGGCCTTGCCGACCTGCCGGTGTGCGGGCTCGCCAAGCGCGAGGAGGAGATCTACGTCGCGGACATCGACGAGCCGGTCCGACTCCCCCGCGACTCGCAGGGCCTGTACCTGCTGCAGCGCGTCCGCGACGAGGCGCACCGCTTCGCGATCACCTACCACCGCACGCTCCGCACGAAGTCGGCCCAGCGCTCCGTGCTCGACACGATCCCCGGCGTCGGGCCCGTCCGCAAGCGCGCGCTGATGCGCAAGTTCGGCTCCGTGCGGGCGTTGCAGCAGGCCTCCGTCGACGACATCGCCAGCACCGTCGGCTTCACGCGCCGCCTCGCCGAGACGGTCAAGCGCTCGCTCTAGTGGCCCGCGAAGGCTCCGTGACGCTGCGCGATCGCCTCGTCGATGCGATCGCGCAGCACGTCCGGGACGCGCGCGTGCTGGACGCGCTGCGCGCGGTGGATCGCGCCGAGTTCGTGCCGCCGGCGCATCGCCGCTTCCCGTACGAGGACACCGCACTCCCCATCGGCGAGGACCAGACGATCTCGTAGCCCATCGTCGTCGCCGTGATGACCGAAGCGCTCGCGCTGCGCGGCCACGAGCGCGTGCTCGAGATCGGCATCGGCTCCGGCTACCAGGCAGCCGTGCTCGCCCGCCTCGCGCGCGAGGTCGTGACCGTCGAGATCGTGCCGGCGCTGCGCCAGCGTGCCGCCGCCACGCTCCGGCGCCTCGGTGTGGACAACATGCGCGTACTGCCCGCCGAGGTCGCAGCCGGCGCACCGCCTGCGCACGCCGCGCTCGGCCCGTACAACGCCATCATCGTCACGGCGGCCGCGCCACGGGTGCCGCCTTCGCTGCTCGCGCTGCTCGCGCCGGGCGGCAGGCTCGTCGCGCCGGTCGACCCGCGGCCCGATCAGCGCCTGCTGTTGTTCACGCGCACGGCGGACGGCCTCGATACGCGCGACCTCGGCGCGGTGCGCTTCGTGCCGCTGCACGGGCCGGAGGGCTACGCCGAGCACGCAGCCGATCACGACACGACCGTCCTGTGAGCCATCTGTCATGAGCCCTAGCCACGTCTCGACGTTTGGCGCAAGGGCTTCCAGCTCCTAGACATGCTCCCCACCACGAGATATACACTTCGACCGCCAAGTCTCGACTATGTAAAGTCGAGGCGGCCTACCGACGTGACCCTGCAGCGCCTCGGCGCACGCACCGGGGGGGCACCTGTGGATCAGCACATCGACACGTTCCTGCACTACCTGTCTGCCGAACGCGGCTCCTCGAAGAACACCACCGACGCCTACCGCAACGACCTCACCCGCTTCGCCGAGTTCGCCGCCAAGCAGGGGCATAACGGCAGCCAGCCGCACGTCGAGCACATCGACCGCGACATGATCACGAACTACATCGCGTGGCTGCGCGGCGATCGCCAGTACAAGGACGCCACCGTCGCGCGCAAAGTCGCCGCCGTGAAGTCGTTCTACACGTTCCTGCTCGACCACGGCGTGATCGCGAGCAATCCCACCGCCGCGATCGACTCGCCGCGCGCCCCCAAGCCCGTGCCGCGCCCGATGACGACTGCTGACGTCGACGCGCTGCTGCGTGCCCCCCTGCGGAGACACACCGCTGAGGCCGTGCGCGACGCCGCGATGCTCGAGCTCATGTACGCCACCGGCATGCGCGTGACGGAGCTCGTCTCGCTCAACCTCGACAGCCTGCACCTCGTGCCAGCACCCGCCTACGTGCGCTGCACCGGCAAGGGCGCGAAAGAGCGCATCCTCCCGGTGTACGAGCAGGCAGTCGCCGCGATCGAGCGCTACCTCGACGCCGCGCGGCCCCCGCTGCTGAAGGAGCGGTCGCAGGTCGCGCTCTTCGTCAACCGCCGGGGCGAGCGGCTCACGCGCCAGGGCTTCTGGTTCATCCTCAAGAACTACGCCCGCTCCGCCGGCATCGACGCGCACGTCACGCCGCACACGCTGCGTCACTCGTTCGCCACGCACATGCTGCGTGGCGGCGCGTCGGTGCGCGACGTGCAGGAGTTGCTCGGCCACGCCAACGTCTCGACCACCCAGGTCTACACGCAGCTCGCCGACTCGCACCTGCGCGAGGTGTACGAGCAGGTCCACCCGCGCGCGCGCTGAGCCCACCGGTGCCGCGGCCGGCCGGCGCTACGTTGTCCACGTGCCGCGCTCGCCGCATCATGGCCTGGGCACGGCGCGGCGAGCGGGAGGGGTACGGGTGGATATCGAAGACATCCGCGCGCGCGAGGTGCTGGACTCGCGCGGCAACCCCACCGTCGAGGTGGACATTGTGCTCGCCGACGGCTCGGCCGGCCGCGCCGCCGTGCCGTCCGGCGCCAGCACCGGCGCACACGAGGCGCTAGAGCTGCGCGACGGCGACCCCGCCCGCTTCCACGGGCGCGGCGTGCTCAAGGCCATCGCTCACGTCAACGACCAGCTCGCCCCCGTGCTGCGCGGCTTCGACGCCGCACGCCAGGTCGAGCTCGACGCGATGCTCATCGAGGCCGACGGCACGCCCACCAAGCGCCGCCTCGGCGCCAACGCCCTGCTCGCGGTCTCCCTTGCCGCCGCCAAGGCCTCCGCGCAGTCCGCCGGCGAGCCGCTGTTCCGCTACATCGGTGGCGTCAACGCGCGCGTGCTCCCCGTGCCGCTGTGCAACGTGCTCAACGGCGGCGCACACGCCGCGAACTCCACGGACTTCCAGGAGTTCATGATCGTGCCCGTCGGCGCCACTACGTTCCGCGAGGCCGTGCGCTGGCTCTCCGAGACCTACCACGCGCTGCGCTCGCTGCTGCACGAGCGCGGCCTCCCTACCACCGTCGGCGACGAGGGCGGCTTCGCCCCGCCCCTCGCCACCAACCGCGAGGCGCTCGAGCTGCTGATGCACGCGATCATGCTCGCCGGCCGCCGCCCCGGCGAAGAAATCGCGATCGCGCTCGACCCCGCGACGACCGAGCTGTACGCGCCCACCGGGGACGGCGGCGAGTACCGCCTGGCCCACGAGCAGCGCACGCTCGACTCGGCTGGACTCATCGAGCTGTGGGCGGACTGGGCGCGCGACTTCCCCATCGTGTCCATCGAGGACGGCATGGCGGAGGACGACTGGGCCGGCTGGTCCGCGCTCACCCAGCGCCTCGGCGGCGGCGTGCAGCTCGTCGGCGACGACCTGCTGGTGACGAATATCCGCCGCCTCGAACGCGCGATCGAGGAGCGCGCCGCCAACGCCATCCTCATCAAGCTCAACCAGATCGGCACGCTCACCGAGACGCTGGAAGCGATCCGCCTCGCGCAGCAGGCAGGCTGGTCCGCGGTCATCTCGCACCGTTCCGGCGAAACCGAGGACACGACGATCGCGCACCTCGCCGTGGCCACCGGCGCGGGCCAGATCAAGACCGGCGCGCCCGCGCGCACGGACCGCACCGCAAAGTACAACGAGCTGCTGCGCATCGAGGAGCAGCTCGGCATGCAGGCCGCCTACGCCGGCCGCGCCGCCTTCAGCCGCCTCGGGCGATGACCGGGCCCGGCGGCATCGACCCCGACGCGCTCCCCATCGCCGAGGCGCCACAGCGCGTCTCCGGCATGCGTGTCCCCGAGGGCTGGCGCCTACCCGGCAAGCCCGCCGACCTCACCCCCACCGCCGAGGACGCATGGCGCCAGACCGGCTTTTTGCTCGCCGACGATCTGCGGCTGCTCGAAACCGGGCTCCCGCTGCAGGCGCGAATCGCCGCGGCGGGCTACACGCCGGCCGCCCGCACGATGCGCATGGCCGCCTTTGCCTCGCTCTGGAGCCGCGCGTTCATCTCCACGTCGGACGCGGTGGTGCTCGTGCGTCGCGGCGGTTACCAATCGGCGCTGCCGCTGCTGCGCCAGGCCATCGAGCATGTCGCCGCGCAGGCGCAGCTCGGCAGCGAGCTCGATGACTTCCGGCGCTGGGCGCACCAGGCCTACGCGCGCGACCACGAGGCGCGCGCCGAGGACGTCGGCCTCGGCCACTTCTTCGGCGGCGAGGCGATCGCCACCGACGACGCCCTGCGCCCCATCTACCGCGCGGCGTCCGACTTCGGCCGCCCGAACTTCGGCCCCACCGCGCTCTTCGTCGCCACCGAGGCCACGCACGCGCGCTACCCGCTGGTCTTCGCGGACGACGCGTTCCACCTCGGTTGGGCGCAGCTGCTGCTCGGCTGGGCGCTGCGCGTCGAGGCGCGCCAGTTGCACGTCGCGCTCCACCTGCGCGAGCTGTTCCCCGCCGCCGAAGCGCTGCGCGGCGATGCCGAGACGCATGTGCGCGCCGTCGACGCACACCTCGCGCAGCCCAACCGCTGCCGCCTCGAGGAGTACGCCGACACCAGCGGCCGCCGCCGACACCTGCTGGCAGACTTCCGCCGCCGCCCCGCCGACGCGTCGCGCCACCTCCTGCTCTGAGCCCGAGGCGCTCCGAGTACTCGGCGCGCCGGGCCCAGTCGGTGATGCTCCCAACGCTGGAGCGGCGGCTGCTTACGTCTCCAGCGCAGTAAGTCAGGGCCGAGGCGAAGACGCGCGGCTCTCACTTCCATCGCAACCGCCACTCCAACGCCGCCCGGCAGCCACGCCGTACCCTGCCCCGCGCCTACAATCGAGGTGCTGCGTGCGGACGCGCGTGGGCGTCCGCGGGGTCGAGGGGACCGAAGATGAGCAAGCTCCGCGTCGGCATCAACGGCCTCGGCCGCACGGGCCGCCAGGTCCTGCGCGCATGGTGGGAGCACCACCGCGATGATTTCGACATCGTCGCCATCAACGGCCGCACCGACGTCGCCATGCACACCCACCTGCTGCGCTACGACTCGGACTACGGCCGCTTCCCCGCTCCCATCGAGGATGGCGCCGACGGCTTCTCGGTCGGCGGACGCGCCATCCGCGTGTTCCGCGAGGACGACCCCGCCGCCATCGACTGGCCCTCCGTCAACGTCGACCTGGTGATCGAGTCGACCGGCGAGTTCGAGTCGCGCGAGGATGCGGCGAAGCACCTGCGCGGCACCGTGAAGAAGGTCATCATCTCCGCCCCCGGCAAGGACGACGACTGGACCGTGATCATGGGCGTCAACCACCTCGACTACGACCCGGCGCGCCACCACGTCATCTCGAACGGCTCGTGCACCACGAACTGCGTCGTGCCGATGGTCAAGGTGCTGCACGACGCCTTCGGCGTGCGTCGCGGCCTGATGACCACCATCCACGCCTACACGCGCGACCAGAACCTCGTCGACGCCAAGCACCGCGACCTGCGCCGCGCGCGCGCGGCCGCCCTCAACATCATCCCCACGTCCACGGGCGCCGCCCGCTCGGTCGGCCGGGTCATCCCCGAACTCGAGGGCAAGCTGAACGGCCTCGCCTACCGCGTCCCCACGCCCACCGTCTCCGTCGTCGACCTCGTCACGGACCTGGCGCAGTCCGCCTCAAAGGGCGCCGTCAACGAGGCGTTCCTCGCCGCCGCGGAGGGACCGATGAAGGGCTTCCTCTACTTCGAGCGAGACGAGCTCGTCTCCACCGACTTCCGCGGCCACCCGGGCTCCGCCATCTTCGACTCGCCCTCGACGATGGTGCTGGAGCAGGACATGGTGAAGACCATGGGCTGGTACGACAACGAGTACGGCTACGCCTGCCGCATCGCCGACCTCATCGCCTTCATCGGCGAGCGCGGCCTCGAGTAACGCACCCCGGCGCTCGTTACGTCGCGCAGGTGCTCCCGTCGAGCAGGGCGCGTAAAGCGGGAACCCTCCGCGCGGTCCTAACGGCATGCCATCCATGAGCCGACCACCGCTGTGGCTCTTCGCGCTCGTACTCGCCGCCATGCTGCTCCTCGCCTGCAGCGGCGACGGCGACGAAGCCGCGCCGACTGCCACGCCGGCCGACGCCGCGACGGCGGCCCCTGCCGCGAGCCCCGCCGCGCCGGCCACCCCCGCGACGGCCCCGCCCGACTCGCCGCCGCCCCCAGCCACGACGGCGCCACCCGCCTCCGGTGCCTCGACGCCGCGGCCCACGGCGCGGCCCGAGGTGCCGCTACCCACGGGCACTGTCGCGCCGCCCGCGCCTCCCGCCGCCGGCGAGCGCCGTGAGCCCGCCCCCATCGAGTCCATCGACGTCATCTGGAGCGACACCGCGCCGCGCCAGTTCTGGCTGGACGTGACCTCCGGGCTCCCCAACGGCTGCGCCCGCTTCGGCGGCATCGAGGTGGCGCGCGCAGGCACCACCATCACGCTCACGGTCACCAACTTCACGAGCGCCGGGCAGAACCGCGCGTGCACGGAGATCTACGGCTACATCTCCAACACCGTCGCGCTCGGGACCGACTTCGTGCCCGGCACACGCTATACGATTCGCGTGAACGACCGGCAGGAAAGCTTCATCGCCCCCTGATCGAACCTCCGAGGCAGACGCCCCCGGCGCGCCTCGTGCGCCGCGCCGCGCTCGCGTACGGCTGCCGCGCCACCCCGCCTCATCGAACACTCGCGCACGCGTGCCGGCTCGACCGCTTGCGACGCCGAAGCGGTACGATCGCGCCCACGACGGGAGCCATCTCGTGACCCAAGCGGCGCCTCCGCCCGAACCGAACGCCCCCGGCACGCCCCCGAACGACCCGGCCGCGGCCGACCCGTTCGCCCCTCCGCCCGCGCCGTCGGCGCTCGAGCCCTCCGCCCCCGCGGCCGCCGGGGCCGAGCTGCCGGCGCCGGCACCGGCGCCCGCCCCGCGACCGCGACGGCTGCGGCGGTCGCGCCGCGAGCGCGTACTCGGCGGCGTCGGCGGCGGCGTCGCCGAGTACTTCGACTAGGCCCGCATGCTCGACGCGCTCTCAGACCGCCTTCAGGGCACGTTCCGCCGCCTCGGCAACCGCGGCAAGGTCACCGAGGCCGACCTCGACGCCGCGCTGCGCGAGGTGCGCGTCGCGCTGCTCGAGGCCGACGTCAACTTCAAGGTCGTGCGCGACTTCATCGCCGCCGTGCGCGAGCGCGCGCTCGGGCAGGAGGTGCTCGCCTCCATCACGCCGGCGCAGCAGATCGTTGGCATCGTCCACCAGCAGCTCGTCGAGGTGCTCGGCAACAACCAAGAGCCCCTCAAGCGCGCGGCGCAGGGCCCCACGAAGGTCCTGCTCTGCGGCGTCAAAGGCTCCGGCAAGACCACGCTCGCCGGCCGCCTCGCCCTGCACCTGCGCTCACAGGGGCTGCGCCCGCTGCTCGTCGCCACCGACTTCGAGCGCGTCGCCGCCACCGAGCAGCTGCAGGTGCTCGGCCAGCAGATCGACGTACCGGTGTACGCCGAGAAGCGCGAGGCGCCGGCGCCGCAGGTCGCGAAGCGCGCGCTCCAGGAGGCCGCGCGCATCAACGCCAACGCCGTCATCATCGACACGCGCGGCGCCGTCGCCCTCGACGACGCCTTCGCCGACGAGCTCGCCGCGCTCGCCGACGAGGTCGGCCCGACCGAGGTGCTGATCGTCGTCGACTCCATGACCGGGCAGGAGGCGGTAAACCTCGCGCGCGAGTTCGACGAGGCGGTTGAGGGCACTGGCATCGTCGTCACGAAGCTCGATTCCGACGCGCGCGGCGGCGCGGTGCTGTCGGCGGGCGCCGTGACTGGGCTGCCGATCAAGTTCATCACCACCGGCGAGCGGCTGGAGGCGCTGGAGGCGTTCCACCCGGACCGCTTCGCCTCGCGCGTGCTCGGCATGGGCGACGTCGTCACGCTCGTCGAGAAGGCGAAGCAGGCCATCGGCGAGCGCGACGCGAAGGAGGTCGCCCGCCGCATGCAGCGCGGCGAGTTCGACCTCGAGGACTTCCTCGCGCAGATGCAGCAGATAAAGAGCATGGGGCCGCTCTCCGGGCTGCTCGACATGCTGCCGGGCGCCGGCGCGCTCAAGAGCCAGCTCGGCGTCGCCGACCTCGGCGAGGACACCTTCAAGTACGCGACGGCGATCATTCAGTCGATGACGCCGCAGGAGCGCCGGCACCCGGAGCTGCTCAACGGCTCGCGCCGCCGGCGCATCGCCGCCGGCTCGGGCATGACGCCCGCCGACGTGAACCGCCTGATGAACCAGTTCAACCAGGCGAAGAAGTTGATGCAGGCGATGACCTCCGGCAAGGGCGGCGGGGCGGGCGGCGCCGGCCTCCGCCGCATGCTCGGCTTCTAGGTGCAGTGACCACGAACCTGTGAGAGCCGACTGACCGGCGGGAGGCCACCGAGCGAGCCATGGGGCTTGCGTCAGTTGTACTACCGCAGCCAGCCGGCGAGGGCGCGAGCGCGATGGGCGCTGGTGGGGCAGGCGAAGGTGTAGGCCCACGTGCGGAGCAGCACCTGGATGAAGCGTTCGGCCTTGCCGTTGGTGCGCGGCGTGTAGGGGCGGGTGCGCAGGTGACGCAGGCCAAGCGCGGCGCAGGATGCTCGCCAGGCTCCGGACAAGTACACAGGCCCGTTGTCCGTCATCACCGCCTCCACCTCGACACCTTGCTCGCCGTACCAGACGCAGGCCCGCTCGAGGAAGGCGACGGCGTCCACCGCGCGGTCGGTGCGCAGGACGTTGGC
>VGPB01000026.1 GCA_016875695.1 Chloroflexota bacterium
TCGGGGAGCCGCGCGCCGCGGTCAGCGCCTATCTCGACGCGCTGGGTGAGCAGCCCCGCCACGACGCGAGCAACGAGCTGCTGGACCTCGCGCGCAACCGCGTGCGGCTGCGCGTGCTGCCCGAGCTGCGCGCCCTCAACCCGCGCGCCGGGGAGGCGATCGCCGCCTTCGCCGCCCGCGCCCGCACCGACGCGGACGCCCTCGACGCGCTCGCGACCGAGCTCGCGGAGGGCCGCGTGCACGCCGAGGCGGGCGGGGTGCACATCCAGCGCGCTTGGCTGTGCGCGCAGCTGGCGGCGATCGCGGCGCGAGTGCTGCTGCGGGCGGCCGCCTCGTCCGGCCTCACCCTCACGGCCGCGCAGATCGAGGCCGTACTGCACGTCACGGGCCGACGCGATGCCGTCGTGCAGCTGCGCGGGGGGCGCGTGCGCATGCATGGCGACGTCGCCTCGGTCGAGCGCCTCGACGAGGCCCGGCAGGCGCCCGGCCGCTGAGGTCGCCCGGCTGGGCCGGCGTCGGCTGCTGCGACCTGGCAGGCTCGTCGAGGGGACATGACAAGACACACGGTCGCGTCGGGCGTGCGCGCCGAGCGCGCATCTTACAATCTGCGCCGCGCGGATGGCGGGTGTTGACGCGCCGAGGGGACGGGCATACCCTGTTTCGACGTCACCGTTGAGGTGGTTACCCGCACATTTACAACTGGATAGCAGGCAGAAGCAGCACAGGACCCCGTCGATCCTGGCTGGCGCACGCCGCACGCGAACGCACGGACCGGGCCTCGGCTTGGGCTGGTGGTTCGTGGGCGTGGCGTGGACGCTGGTCGGTGATGGACAGACTCCAAGCTCCTCGGAGCAAAGCTCGGAGCGCCTCGGCGCGACGAGTGCAATTCTATGGAGAGTTTGATCCTGGCTCAGGATAAACGCTGGCGGCGTGCCTTATGCATGCAAGTCGCACGTGAGGCCGGCTTCGGCCGGCTGAAAGTGGCGGACGGGTGAGTAACACGTAGGAACCTGCCCGGAAGTGGGGGATAACTCCTCGAAAGAGGGGCTAATACCGCATGTGGTCTACGGACTAAAGCTTCGGCGCTTCCGGAGGGGCCTGCGGCGGATTAGCTTGTTGGTGGGGTAACGGCCTACCAAGGCGACGATCCGTAGCTGGTCTGAGAGGATGGTCAGCCACACTGGGACTGAGACACGGCCCAGACTCCTACGGGAGGCAGCAGCAAGGAATTTTGCGCAATGGGCGAAAGCCTGACGCAGCAACGCCGCGTGGGGGATGAAGGCTCTCGGGTTGTAAACCCCTTTTGCGAGGGACGAAGATCTGACGGTACCTCGCGAATAAGCCATGGCTAACTACGTGCCAGCAGCCGCGGTAATACGTAGGTGGCAAGCGTTGTCCGGATTTACTGGGCGTAAAGCGCGCGCAGGTGGATAGATCAGTCCGGGGTGAAACCTCACGGCTCAACTGTGAGTTGTCCCCGGATACTATCTGTCTCGAGGCGCCTAGAGGAGAGCGGAATTCCCGGTGTAGTGGTGGAATGCGTAGATATCGGGAAGAACACCAGTGGCGAAAGCGGCTCTCTGGGGGCGATCTGACACTGAGGCGCGAAAGCGTGGGGAGCGAACCGGATTAGATACCCGGGTAGTCCACGCCGTAAACGATGAGCACTAGCTGTCGGGGGTATCGACCCCTCCGGTAGCGCAGCCAACGCGATAAGTGCTCCGCCTGGGGACTACGGCCGCAAGGCTAAAACTCAAAGGAATTGACGGGGGCCCGCACAAGCAGCGGAGCGTGCGGTTTAATTCGAAGCTACGCGAAGAACCTTACCAGGGCTTGACATGCACGGGACCGCCGGTGAAAGCCGGTTTCCCTTCGGGGCTCGTGCACAGATGCTGCATGGCTGTCGTCAGCTCGTGCCGTGAGGTGTTGGGTTAAGTCCCGCAACGAGCGCAACCCCTGTCGTCAGTTGGACTTTTCTGGCGAGACTGCTGGGAGCAACCCAGAGGAAGGCGGGGATGATGTCAAGTCAGCATGGCTCTTACGTCCTGGGCCACTCGCACGCTACAATGGGCGGTACAGACCGTTGCAACACCGTGAGGTAGAGCCAATCGGAAAAAGCCGTCCCCAGTTCGGATTGTAGGCTGCAACTCGCCTACATGAAGTCGGAGTTGCTAGTAACCGCCGGTCAGCCATACGGCGGTGAATACGTTCCCGGGCCTTGTACACACCGCCCGTCACGTCATGGGAGTGGGTAACACCTGAAGTCGGTGAGCTAACCGCAAGGAGGCAGCCGCCCAAGGTGGGACTCGCGACTGGGACGAAGTCGTAACAAGGTAGCCGTAGCGGAAGCTGCGGCTGGATCACCTCCTTTCTAAGGAATCGACGCCGGACCGCGCACACGGTGTGTGCGTCCAGCCGGCGCAGCTTCCCAGGTCGATCCGGCGGCGTGCGCTCCTCGGAGCGGAATGCCGTTGTGTACAGTTCCCCCTGTCGGCCTTCTGTCTGCTATCCAGCTGCCAATGTGCGGGCTCAACCGCCCCGGCGCTGGGCGCCCCACGTCGCCTCCCGGCACCGCTCGCGCCAGCCCGGGCCATTAGCTCAGCTGGTTAGAGCGCAGTCCTGATAAGACTGAGGTCCCTGGTTCGAATCCAGGATGGCCCACCAGCCACACCGGACCCGAGCCGTGGGGCCGTAGCTCAATTGGGAGAGCGCCGCCTTTGCAAGGCGGAGGTCGGGGGTTCGAGCCCCCCCGGCTCCACCAGCGGCCACGCAGGCCGCAGCGCGGAGCAGTAGCGCAGAGCCCACGTCCCGTTCCGTCCCGCGCAGCCGAACCGCCTCGCCCTGGGGCGAGTTCGGAGACGCCGGACGGCGCAGGCGCAAGCCCGCGCCCGCACAGGCCCTGACAGCGGCCCGGACCGCACCTTCAGAACAGAATATTGCGCGAGTAGCGAAACACAGTACACGCTGCGTCTCGTCGAGTATCCGTCCGTGCGCGTAGGCGCACGGGCAGCGAACGAGCAGAGTGTGTCCTGGCGAAGGTCAAGCTACTAAGGGCGCACGGTGGATGCCTTGGCGTCAAGGGCCGATGAAGGACGTGACATGACTGCGAAAAGCTCCGGCTAGCTGTCTAGTAAGCTGAACCGGAGATCTCCGAATGGGGCAACCCGGTCCGCATCATCGCGGATCACGGCCGGCCGAACACATAGGCCGGTACGAGGGCACCGGGGGAACTGAAACATCTAAGTACCCCGAGGAACAGAAAGCATTCTCCTAGTAGCGGCGAGCGAACGGGGAGTAGCCCAAACCGTCTCCACGGAGGCGGGGTTGTAGGGCCGGCGTACAGGAGTTACCAATCGATCACATAGCCGAAGGGCCTGGAACGGCCCGCCACAGGGGGTGAGAGCCCCGTAGGCGAAATGGGGTCGACTCTTGCCGGTACCTGAGTACCACGGGACACGTGAAATCCCGTGGGAATCTGGGGAGACCACTCTCCAAGGCTAAATACCCTTGATGACCGATAGTGAACCAGTACCGTGAGGGAAAGGTGAAAAGCACCCCGAGAGGGGAGTGAAATAGTTCCTGAAACCGTGTGCCTACAAGCAGTCGGAACTCGGCCTGGCCGGGTGACGGCGTGCCTATTGAAGAATGAGCCGACGAGTTGCGTTCAGTGGCAAGGTTAAGCAACGCGAGTTGCGGAGCCGAAGCGAAAGCGAGTCTGAACAGGGCGATCTGGAGTCGCTGGACGCGGACCCGAAACCTGGTGAGCTACCCATGGGCAGCGTGAAGCGAGAGTAAAGCCTCGTGAAGGCGCGAACCTTCCAGCGTTGCAAAGCTGTTGGATGACCTGTGGGTAGGGGTGAAATGCTAATCGAACCAGGAGATAGCTGGTTCTCCTCGAAATGCATCTAGGTGCAGCCTCGCGTGTTCTGCCGTGGAGGTAGGGCGCTGATTGGGCTAGGGGGCATACCGCTTACCAAACCCATTCAAACCGCGAATGCCACGGCACGAGAGCGCGGGAGTGAGACGGCGGGGGCTAAGCTTCGTCGTCGAAAGGGAAACAGCCCAGACCTTCGGCTAAGGCCCCTAAATCCATGCTCAGTGTCAAAGGATGTCGGATCGCACAGACAACCAGGATGTTGGCCCAGAAGCAGCCACCATTCAAAGAGTGCGTAATAGCTCACTGGTCGAGTGATCCGGCGCCGACAATGTACCGGGGCTCAAGCATGGTGCCGAAGCCAGGGGATCGCGCCCATGGGGCGTGATCGGTAGAGGAGCGTTCTGCGTGCAGCGAAGCGGCAGGGGTGACTCACCGTGGAGCGCGCAGAAGTGAGAATGTCGGCATGAGTAGCGCAATCTCGGTGAGAAACCGAGACACCGTAAGCCCGAGGGTTCCTACGCAAGGGTATTCCGCGTAGGGTTAGGCGGGCCTAAGCCGAGGGCGAAAGCCGTAGGCGATGGACAGCAGGTTAGTATTCCTGCCCCACTTGCGGTGGGTTTGATGCACAGGGGTGACCCGGGAGGATAGGCGGAGCGGGCCCATTGGACATGGCCCGTCCCTGGAGCGTAGGCGTCTGGCGGCAGGCAAATCCACCGCCAGGTCAAGCGGAGGCTTCGGGGGAAGTGGAGACCACGGTCAAAGCGATTCTGCTGAGTCCATGCCGGCAAGAAAAGCCTCGGTGCTACTACTGTGGGTGCCCGTACCGCAAACCGACACTGGTGGGCGGCGGTAAGTACCGTGAGGTGATCGAGAGAACCTTCGTTAAGGAACTCTGCAATCTAGCTCCGTAACTTCGGGAGAAGGAGCGCCCCTGACTGTCATGGGCTTCGCGCCCGCAGCAGCCGGGGGCCGCAGTGAGCCGGCCCAGGCGACTGTTTAACAAAAACACAGGTCTCTGCGAACACGAAAGTGGAAGTATAGGGGCTGACACCTGCCCAGTGCCGGAAGGTTAAGGGGAGAGCTGCAAGGCTTGAACCGAAGCCCCGGTGAACGGCGGCCGTAACTATAACGGTCCTAAGGTAGCGAAATTCCTTGTCGGGTAAGTTCCGACCCGCACGAATGGTGTAACGATCTGGGCGCTGTCTCAACGAAGGACTCGGCGAAATTGAACTGGCCGTGAAGATGCGGCCTACCCGCAGCCGGACAAAAAGACCCCGTGGAGCTTTACTGTAGCTTGGCGCTGGAGGCCGGGCTTAGATGCGTAGGATAGGTGGGAGGCGTTGATCCGCCGCTCTTGGGCGGCGGGGAGCCAACGGTGAAATACCACTCTTCTACGTCTGTCCTCCTAACCTGTGAGCAAGCATGGGAACAGCGCCTGGTAGGCAGTTTGACTGGGGCGGTCGCCTCCCAAAAGGTAACGGAGGCGCGCAACGGTTCCCTCAGGGTGGATGGCAATCACCCGTCGCGTGCATTGGCATAAGGGAGCTTGACTGCGAGACGGACATGTCGAGCAGGGACGAAAGTCGGCCAAAGTGATCCTACGGTCCCGTGTGGAAGGGCCGTGGCTTATCGGATAAAAGCTACCCCGGGGATAACAGGCTGATCCTGCCCAAGAGTCCATATCGACGGCAGGGTTTGGCACCTCGATGTCGGCTCGTCGCATCCTGGGGCTGAATCAGGTCCCAAGGGTTGGGCTGTTCGCCCATTAAAGCGGTACGCGAGCTGGGTTCAGAACGTCGTGAGACAGTTCGGTCTCTATCCGCTGTGGGCGCAGGAGGCTTGAGGAGAGTTGCCCCTAGTACGAGAGGACCGGGGTGAACGGACCTCTGGTGTGCCGGTTGTCCTGCCAAGGGCATCGCCGGGTAGCCAAGTCCGGAACGGATAAGCGCTGAAAGCATCTAAGCGCGAAGCCGCCTTCAAGATGAGGCCTCCCACTGGATAACCAGGTAAGACCGCGGGCAGACTACCCGTTTGATAGGCCACAGGTGCACGTGCAGCAATGCACGCAGCTGAGTGGTACTAATGGTCGAGGGCTTGACCATACTCGCCCGCTCCCCATGGAGCCGGCGAGCCACCGTCAGGCACGCTGTTCGTTCGAATTGATGGTTCGCACGTGTCGTGTCGTGCTCGCGCAATATTCTGTCTGCAGGTGTGGCGCGCGGCCGCTGCGGCCGTGTGCGACAATGATGCAGTCACAGCGGTCGCGTTGCCCGGGCGGCGTGACACGCGACGCGGGATGGAGCAGCGGTAGCTCGTCGGGCTCATAACCCGAAGGTCGGGGGTTCGAATCCCTCTCCCGCTACCAACCACTAACGTAAGGGCGGAGCCACCCGCTCCGCCCTTACGTTATACCCCTCGCCGTGCGCGACACGCCCACGCACCGCCGGCGCTCCCCCGAAGCGCCCGACGGCGCTGCGAACTCGGCGCGTGCGGCACAGCGAAGGCCCGGCACTTGCGGCGCCGACCACAGCGTCGGATACTAGGCGCCTTGGTGGTCAGAGCGCGGTGGCCCCACCCGTTCCCATCCCGAACACGGAAGTGAAACGCCGCAGCGCCGACGATACTCCCCGGGCAACCGGGCGTGGAAAATAGGCCACCGCCAGGACTATGTGAGCCACCCCGCCGGTTCTCCCCTCGTCCCGCGCGTGCGGTGCGAGCGAAGTGCCGGCGGGGTGGCTCGCTTCCTCACTACCCGCTGCACGCTGCCCTCCGCGTGGTGCGCCGCCGCCCATCAGCGTGAAGATGCAGGCAGCGTGATATGATGCCCGCCGCTCGCGCGCCGCAGCGCACGCACCGCGCCGGCCATCCTTCCCTCGGAGGCAACACCCAGTTGATGGACACGTCGATCGACCCGAACGCCGAGATCATGGACATGGCCGCACTGCTCGATGCAGGCGGCATGCCCGAACCCCGCTCACTCCGCCGCGGCGAAGTCGTCGAAGGCATCGTCATGGCCCGCGAGCGCGACGGCGTCCTCGTTGACCTCGTCGACATCGGCTCCAAGTCCGAAGGCATCATTCCCCCCAACGAGATGCACTCGCTCGGCTCCGACGGCGCGTCCTACCTGCGCGTCGGCGAGCAAGTGCTCGTCTACGTCGTGCAGCCCGAGACCAGCGAGGGCCGCGTGCTCCTCTCCGTCGACCGCGCGCGCGGCGAGCAGGGCTGGCGCGTGCTCCAGCAGCGCTTCGACGACGGCGAGATCTTCGAGGCCGAAGTCGCCGGTTACAACAAGGGCGGCCTGCTCGCTAACGTTGAAGGCGTCAACACCTTCATCCCCATGTCGCAGGTCGTTGGCGCCAAGCCTGGCTCCGAGGGCACTGCAGCCCTCTCCGACCAGGTCGGCCGCAAGCTCCGCCTCAAGGTCATCGAGATCAACCGCCGCCGCAACCGCGCCATCCTCTCTGAGCGCGCCGCCCTCCAGGAATGGCGCACCGAGCAGAAGGAACGCCTGCTCGACGAGCTGCACGAGGGCGAGATCCGCGACGGGCGCATCACGTCCATCCGCAACTTCGGCGTCTTCGTCGACCTCGGCGGCGCCGACGGCCTCGCGCACCTCTCCGAGCTCTCTTGGGACCGCAACGTCAACCCCGAGGAGCGCTTTCACATCGGCGACGAGGTCAAGGTCTACGTCATGAAGGTGGACCAGGAGAACAAAAAGATCGCGCTCTCTATCCGCCGCGCCGCCCCCGAGCAGTGGCAGGATCTCATCGCCCGCTACGCCGTCGGCGACGTCGTGCCCGGCGTGGTCGCGAAGCTCGTCGCCTTCGGCGCGTTCACGCGCCTGCCCGGCCCCGTCGAGGGACTCGTGCACGTCTCCGAGCTCGTGGACCGCCGCATCACGCACCCCCAAGAGGTCGTCGAGGAAGGCGACCTCGTCCCGCTCAAGATCATGCGCATCGAGCACGACCGCCATCGCCTCGGCCTCTCGCTGCGCGAGGCCCGCGCCGAGGCCGAGGCGCGCGGCTGGCGTTTCGACGACCTCGGCCACGTGCTCGCCATTCCAGACGAGGCCGCCGAGGCCTTCCCGGACGAGGCGCGCATCCTCGAGGCTCGGCTGGTGGCGCGCGCGGACGAGGCCTCGCGCCGCACCCCCGCCCCTCGCGGCGACGACCAGGGCGGCGATACGCTCCGTGAACGCGACCTGGACCGCGAACGGGAGCGCGACGAGGCCCCGCCGATGACTGCGATGGCCGCGGCGATGCAGCAGGCCCAGGAGCGCGCCCAGAGCAACGAGGACAACGCGGAGTAAAGTCCGGCCGCTACGGGACCTTTGCGAGCAAATTGCGATGCGGCTGCGCCGCCCGTCGTGGGTCCCGTGTGTATATGCGGGGTTCCCTAAGGGCCCGCACAGCCCCGTTTGATGACAATGACGGCGTCGGTGCTACCCCGGATCAGGGGCGCGCGCGTGAACTCGCCCGCTCCAAGGCCCTGTGTTAGCCTTGATCTTGCACGGACGGAGTCCTCAGATGGCTGACCGCTTCGACAAATTCACTGAACGGGCGCGCCGCGTGCTCACCCTCGCGCAGGAGGAAGCGCAGCGCTTCAACCACAACTACATCGGCACCGAGCACCTGCTGCTCGGCCTGGTGCGCGAGGGCGACGGGGTCGCCGCCAAGGTGCTGTCGAACCTCGGCGTGGAGCTCAACAAGGTCCGTTCGGCCGTCGAATTCATCATCGGGCGCGGTGACCGCGCGACCACGGGCGAGATCGGGCTGACCCCGCGCGCCAAGCGCGTCATCGAGCTCGCGGTCGACGAGGCGCGCCGCCTCGGGCACTCGTACATCGGCACTGAGCACCTGCTGCTCGGCCTCGTCCGCGAAGGCGAAGGCATCGCCGCGGGCGTGCTGGAGAGCCTCGGCGTCAACCTCGAGCGCGTTCGCGGCGAGACCACGCGCATCCTCGCGCAGACCCAGCCGCAGGGCGGCGCCGCGCCCGCGGGTGCCGGCGGCCGCCAGACCGCGCGCACGCCCACGCTTGACCAGCTCGGTGTGGACCTCACCGCCGCCGCCCGCGCCGGCCAGCTCGACCCGGTGATCGGCCGCGAGAGCGAGATCGAGCGCGTCGTGCAGATCCTCTCGCGCCGCACCAAGAACAACCCCGTGCTCATCGGCGAGCCGGGCGTCGGCAAGACCTCGATCGCTGAGGGCCTGGCGCACCGCATCGTCGCCGGCGATGTGCCGGAGACGCTGCTCAGCAAGCGCATGCTCACGCTCGACATCGGCTCGCTTGTCGCGGGCACGAAGTACCGCGGCGAGTTCGAAGAGCGGCTGAAGAAGGTGATCGAGGAGATCCGCTCCTCGAAGAACTGCATTCTGTTCATCGACGAGCTGCACATGCTCGTCGGCGCCGGCGCCGCCGAAGGGGCCGTGGACGCTGCGAACATCCTCAAGCCCGCGCTCGCGCGCGGCGAGCTGCAGGCGATCGGCGCGACCACGCTCGACGAGTACCGCAAGCACATCGAGCGCGACGCTGCCCTCGAGCGCCGCTTCCAGCCGGTGCGCGTCGACGAGCCCTCCGTGGACGAGACCATCGACATCCTGAAGGGCGTGCGGGGCGCGTACGAGGAGCACCACAAGCTGAAGATCTCGGACGACGCGCTGCGCGTCGCCGCCGAGCTCGGCGCGCGCTACGTGTCAGACCGCTTCATGCCCGACAAGGCCATCGACCTCGTCGACGAGGCCGCCGCGCGCGTGCGCATTCGCCGTTACTCCACCCCGCCCTCCGTGCGCGAGGCGAACAAGGGCCTCGAGGCGCTGCGGCGCGAGAAGGACCAGGCGATCGCCAGCCAGCAGTACGAGTACGCCGCCGAGCTGCGCGAGCGCGAGGTGCGGCTGCAGAGCAAGCTCGAGGAGCTCGAGGAGCAGGTCCAGAGCGAGCGCACCTCCGAGCAGCCCATCGTCGGCGAAGAGGATATCCGCGACGTCGTGTCGATGTGGACCGGCATCCCGCTGCAGCGCATCGCCTCCGAGGAGTCGGCGCGACTCATGGAGATGGAGCAGTTCCTCCGTGATCGCGTGATCGGGCAGGAGGAGGCGATCGGGGCGGTGGCCAAGGCCGTGCGCCGCGCGCGCGCGGGCCTCAAGGACCCGAAACGCCCGATCGGCACGTTCATGTTCCTCGGCCCGACGGGCGTCGGGAAGACCTACCTCGCCGAGATGCTCACCGAGTTCATGTTCGGGTCGAAGGACAACATCGTCCGTCTGGACATGTCCGAGTTCATGGAGAAGCACACCGTCTCGCGGCTGGTCGGCTCACCGCCCGGCTACGTGGGCTACGACGACGGCGGGCAGCTGACGGACCTGGTGCGCCGGCGCAGCTACTGCCTGATCCTGCTCGACGAGATCGAGAAGGCGCACCCGGACGTGTTCAACATGCTGCTGCAGATCTTCGACGACGGACACCTGTCCGACGCGAAGGGCCGCAAGGTCGACTTCCGCAACACTATCATCATCATGACGTCCAACGTTGGCTCTGACCTGATTCGCCGCGACTCGCGCTTCGGCTTCGCCACTGCGCAGGACGAGGCGAAGACCGCGGAGCAGGCCTACGAGCGCATGAAGGGCCGCGTCACCGAGGAGATGAAGCGCGTCTTCCGGCCCGAGTTTCTCAACCGCATCGACCAGTCCGTCGTGTTTCACGCGCTGGGGCCGGACCACATCCGCCGCATCGTGGACCTGCAGCTGGGCGACGTGCGCCTGAACCTCAAGCAGAAGGGTATCGCCTTCGAGCCGACGCCCGCGTTGCTCGACCACCTCGGCGCGGAGGGCTTCGACCCCGTGTTCGGCGCGCGGCCGCTGCGCCGCGTGATTCAGAACGAGGTCGAGGACCGCCTCTCCGACGCGTTGCTCGAGGGTCGCTTCGTCGAGGGCGACACCGTCCGCCTCGACTACATCGAGGGCCAGGTCACGGCTGAATGCATCCCCGCCGAGTCCCCTGTCGAGTCCGCCCCGCCCGAGCCCGCGTTGGCTACGTAGCCGCCGGCACCACGAGTCGAGGTACAGCGGGGCCGCGCAAGCGGCCCCGCTGTACCTCGACTCGTGCGCGTGACCTCGAGTGTGGCTTCGGCGAACTGTCCCCGCACGCGCTCGCCTGCGCGGCCTCGCGGCCGCAACGCGAACGTCGATGGAACCGCCACACCCTCGTCTGCCGCCCGGGTGCGCTGTTGCGAAACCGCAATAGGTGCAGGCACAGCATGGAGGTGCGTCTCACGCGCACAGGGCACGCCGAAAGGAACGAAAGGATGGCCACCGCTCGTCGCGAATCAGCGTCTCATGGACGGATGCACGTCTACACACGCAAGAACGGAATGGCGACGGACGTCGAAGCACCGTTCGAGGAGCCCATCATCCTGCCGGAGGTCGGTGACAACGATCCGGGAGCGCACGTCTGAGCCGATGCGCGGTTCGCCGCGGACATCATGGCGGACCACGGCGTGTTCTTCGCGCTGCTCATGTCCGAGGAGCCGGCCGCCACGGAGCGACGCCAGGCGCTGGAGTTCTCGCGCGGCTTCGCGGAGCTCTTCACGCAGATCGACGCCACTAAGCCGCCGGAGTGCAGCGATGTGCAGGTCTTCGTGAATCGCGTCGTCGAAGCGATGAAGCCGTTGATCGACTACAAGGCGCGGCTCGGCGAGGCGCAGGAGAGCGAACGACTGCGTAGCCTCGTCTGGCCGCTCTTCTTCGAGCATACGCGCCACGGGGCCGAGCGCTGGACGCGACGCCTGCAGGCGCTCGCCGGCGGCGAGCCGGAGCTCGACCGCGCCGAGGTCGTGAAGTTCTGGTCGAACATCATGGTCGAGCATGCGCGCTTTGTCGCGCACCTGCTCGACCCCAACCAGTTCGAGCTGATCGAGAAGGCCACGAATACGGGCAAGGTGTTCGCCGAGCTGACGCGGGGACCGGGAGGCGCGACGCGCACGACGCTGCGCGAACCCGGCGCCATCGATGGCTCGCTGATCCAGAACCCCGAGACCGACGCTGTGCTGGGCGCGGCGCAGACGATGCTCGACTTCAAGACGGAGTTCGCGCGCAACATCGAGGCGGCTCGGATCAAGAGCATCATCGACCCGCGCCTCGCCGACCACGTGTGTCGCGAGGCGCTGAAGTTCATCGACGAGCTCAAGCGCGCCGTCTGAGGTTCCGCATCCAGGTCGAAAGACAGCGGGGCCGCGCCGGCGGCCCCGCGTGCACGCGCCCGCAGTTTCTGAGGCGCATCGAAGGTATGATCACTCATCCGAGCGGCGGGACGCACCGGAGTGACGAGCATCCTCGCGAGACGGATCGGAGCCCCTGGCAGGGTGGCGGCTCGTCGGTGGCTACGGTGGCCTGCTTGCGGTCGGCGCCTACGCGCTGGTTGTCGCGTTGCTGCTGCGGGAGCGCGTCGGCGCGGTCATCGCCAGCATGTTCGGCCCGCTGGTCGGTGCCGCGAGCGTCGCGCTGTACCAGGTGCTCGCGGCGCGTCAGGCGACGGTCCTAGAACTCCTGGCGGCCGCCGCAAACGTCGCCGCCGGCGCACTCGTCGTCGCGATGCTCCTCGTGCAGCTCGCGCTCGAGGACGCCGAGCAGCGGGCGCTGGGGCTGGACGCGGCGACTGTGCGCGTCTTCGACCACGTCCATTTCGGCCTCGACCTCGCCTGGGACACGCTCATCTGCCTCGGCACGCTGTTGTTCGGACTCGCATTGTTGGCTTCGGGCTCGTGGTAGGCGCAGCTGGCATGGCCGTCGCCGTCGCGCTGTATGCCATCAACTTCGCGACGTTCCCCGAGCCGCCGAGCATTGACCTCGGCCCGCTGCTCGAGCTCTGGTATGCGATCGTTTCCGGCCTGCTGCTGCGTCGAGCGGCGCTGGCCCTCAACTCTCGCGCGAGCTGAACCGGTGGCGGGTCCGCCAGGCCCTACCGCCACCGCTCCTCTGTCGTCGGCGGGCGCTGCGCGGCCACGCTCTGCAGCACGCCCACCGCGAGCAGCATCGCCACGAGCGCTGAGCCGCCCTGCGATACGAACGGCAGCGGCACGCCCGTCGCCGGGAACAGCCGCAGGTTCACCGCCACGTTTAGCGCCGCCTGCGCGAGCAGCATCGCGGCGAGCCCCGCGCCGAGGAGGCGCGGGAACGCGTCCGGCGCCTGCCGCGCGGCGCGCAGCCCGCGCAGCACCACCGTCGTGAGCAGCACGAGCAGTGCCGCGGCGCCCGCGAAGCCTAGCTCCGCGCCGGCGAAGCTGAACATGAAGTCGCTCGCGCGCGCCGCCACTGCGTCGAGGTGCGTGTCCGCGCCGCTGAACAGCCCGTGCCCGAACGACCCCGCCGTCGCTAGCGCCAACTCCACCTGGCGCAGGTTGAAGCCGCTGCCCAGCGGATCGCGCTCGGCATCGAGGAACACCGCGAGTCGCTCGCGCTGGTAGTCCGGCACCGCCGTAGCGAACAGCAGCGGTCCGAGGGCCAGCGCCGCGAGCGCGCCCCCGCCGAGCACCCGCCACGACACCCCCCACGCCACTAGCACCCCAACCCACGTTGCCGCCAGCACCAGCAGCGTGCCGAGGTCCGGCTGCAGCGCGACGAGCGCGACCGGCAGCGTCGCGATCGCCGCGCTCACCGCCACCGCGCGCGCGTGCGGCCGCCGCTCGCTCGCGTACGCCGCCAGCGCCAGCACCAGCGCTAGCTTCGCAAACTCCGAGGGCTGCACCGACAGCTTGCCCACGTCCAGCCAGCGGCGCGCCCCGTGCTCGCGCACCCCCACCACCAGCACGACTGCGAGCAGCAGCGCCGCGAGCACGTAGCACGCCGCCGCCCACCGCGCGAACGAGCGCGCGTCGAGCCGCGCGAGCGTGAGCATCGCCGTCGCCCCCAGCGCCGCGTACGCGCCCTGCCGCGCCGCCGCCGGCGCGACCGGCGAGTTCGGCGCGTCCGCGTGCGTCGCCGATTGGATCAGTACCAGCCCGGCCCCCACGAGCAGCGCCACTGCGAGCCACAGCCAGCCGTCCGAGCGCGGCAGCGGCCACGCGAGGCGCCACGCCGCCCGCGGTCGCACGCTCGGCATCATCGTGCGCTGGCCGCCACCGCTGGCGCCTCGCGGCGCTCCGCCCACGCCTCCAGGATGCGGCGCGCCACGGGCGCCGCATGGATCGCCCCTGTGCCGTGCTCCAGGTACACCACCACCACCACCTCCGGCCGCTCGTACGGCGCGAACGCCACGTACCACGCGTGCGCGTCGTACGACCCGTCCGGCCGGCGCGTGCCGAACTCTGCGGTGCCCGTCTTGCCGCCGATCGCGAGCTGGGCCGGCTTGCCCTCGGTCGCCGTCCCGCCGGCGCTTACCGCCGCGAGCATCGCGGCGCGCACCGTCGCCAGGTGCGCTTCGTCCACGGGGACGCGCCCGCGCGTCGTTACTGGTAGCGCGCGCTCGGCGCCCTCGACGCGCAGCGCGCGCGCTACGCGCGGCGTCACGCGCTCACCCCCGTTTGCGATCGCCGCGATCGCGACGGCCATCTGCAGCGGCGTCGTCGTGAGATACCCCTGCCCGATGCCGAACGTGTACGTGTCGCCCAGCACCCACGACTGCCCGAACTTGCGCTGCTTCCACGCGTCGTCCGGCACGAGCCCCTCCGCCTCGCCCGGCAGGTCGAGTCCTGTGCGCTCGCCGAAGCCGAACGCGCGCGTATACTGCGCGAGCCGCGCCTCGCCGAGCCCGGCGAACGGCGCGCGTCCCGCGTCGTCGTAGCCGCCCGCGAGCAGGTAAAAGTACACGTCCGACGAGCGCGCGAGGCCCCCCGCGAAGTCGAGCGTGCCGTGCGCCGCCCAGTCGCGGAACACGTACTGCACGCCCGGCTGGTAGCGGTCCTGCACCGTGATCGCGCCGTAGCTCGTGATCAGCGTGCGCGGCGTCGCGATGCCCTCCTGCAGCGCCGCCGCGCCGACGACCGGCTTGAAGATCGAACCCGGTGCGTGCACCTCCATGTACGCGCGATGCAGTAGCGGCCGCAGCGGATCGTCGAGCAGCCGCTGTACGCCCGTGGGGTCCGCGACCGCGAGCGTGTTCGCGTCGTAGCCCGGCAGCGAGGCGAGCGCGAGCAGGTCGCCGCTGTGCACGTCCATCACCAGCGCGGCGCCGGCTGCCGCGGCCGGCCCGCCGCTCGCGTCGTGGCCGTCTTGCGGTAGCCCCGCCACGATGCCGTCGCGCAGCGCGGCGGTC
>VGPB01000027.1 GCA_016875695.1 Chloroflexota bacterium
CACGTACTCGCCCACGCCGCACCCCAGGTCTAGCACGCGCCTGCCCTCGAGCCGCGCGAAGCGCTCGATCATCGCCAGCCGGCGCTCCTGGCCGGAGCGCCACACGAAGCTCGGATTGCCCAGCCGCGCCGCGTCCGGCGCGCCGTCCGGCAGTTCCGGCGCAGCCGGCGCCCCGGCGTCCGGCGGGACGGCCGCGCTGGAACGATCCCCGGGCATGGACGTTACCTCCGCCGGCGGACGCTTCGCGCGTCGCTGCCGCGACGGCGCACGAGGCCGGGTGCGTGGCTGCACCTCGCAGCCTATAGTTACTCACACGCCAGCTAGAGGAGCCATCATGGCGCTCTCGCATTCCGAGGTGTGGCACATCGCCCGCCTCGCGCGCATTGGCCTTTCTGACGCCGAAGCCGACCGGCTCCGCGAGCAGCTGTCGACGATCCTCGAACACTTCCAGTCGTTGAACGCATACGACACCGACGGGGTTCCACCCACCGCCCAGACCTTCGACCTCACCACCGTCGAGCGCGCGGACGAGCCCCGCCCCACCGCCGGCGCCGAGCTCGTGCTGGCCAACGCCCCGCGCCGCGAGGGTGACTTCCTGCGCGTGCGCGCCGTGCTGGAATAGCTGCGCATGGCCGACGGCGCAGACCCCACCCCCGGCGCGCTGCTCGACGCCCCCGTGCATGAGCAGGCCTGCGCGCTGCGGGCCGGCGCCGTCACCGCTCGCGCCCTCGCCGAGGCAACGCTCGCGCGCGTGCGCGCGCAGGAGCCCGCGCTGCACGCCTACATCACGCTCACGCCCGAGCTTGCCCTCGCAGCGGCCGAGGCCGCCGACCAGCGCCTGCGCCGTGGCGACGCCGCCCCGCTCACCGGCATCCCGATCGCCGTCAAGGACCTGCTCTCCACGTGCGACGCCGAGACGACTGCCGGCTCTGCGATGCTCCGCGGGTTCCGCCCGATCGTGGACTGCACGGTCGTCGCCAGGCTGCGCGCGGCCGGCGCCGTGATGGTCGGCAAGGCCAACCTCGATGAGTTCGCCATGGGCTCCTCGACCGAGTACTCGGCGTACGGGTCGACCCGCAACCCGTGGGACCTCGAGCGCGTGCCCGGCGGCTCGTCGGGCGGCTCGGCCGCCACCGTCGCCGCGGGCGGCGTGCCGCTCGCGCTCGGCACCGACACCGGCGGCTCGATCCGCCAGCCCGCCGCGCTCTGCGGCATCCTCGGCCTCAAGCCCACCTACGGCCGCGTCAGCCGCTTCGGCGTCATCGCCTTCGCCTCGTCGCTCGAACAGGTGGGCCCGTTCGCGCGCGACGCCGAGGACCTCGGCCTGCTGCTCGGCGCCATCGCCGGGCACGACCCGCTCGACGCGACGACGGCGCCGCTGCCGGTTCCCGACTACACCGCCGATCTCGCCCGTGGTATCGAGGGCCTGCGCGTCGGCGTGCCGCGCGAGCTGCTCGGCGAAGGGCTCGAGCCGGGCGTGCGCGAGGCCGTCGAGGCTGCACTCGCGCAGCTCGCCGCTCTCGGCGCGCGCATCGACCGCGACGTGTCGCTGCCCTCGGTCGGCGCCTCGCTGCCGGTGTACTACCTGATCGCCCCGTCGGAAGCATCCGCGAACCTCGCGCGCTACGACGGCGTCAAGTACGGCTACAGCGCGCACGACGGCCCCGGCATGTGGGACGACATGGAGCAGACGCGCGACCGCGGCTTCGGCGACGAGGTTAAGCGCCGCATCATGATCGGCACCTACGCGCTCTCCGCCGGCTACTACGACGCCTACTACCTCAAGGCGCAGAAGGTGCGCACGCTCATCCGCCGCGAGTTCGAGGCCGCGCTCGCCACGCACGACCTGCTGCTCACGCCGACCACCCCGGGCGTCGCGTTCCGGCTCGGCGAGAAGCTCGGCGATCCGCTCGCGATGTACCTGTCCGACCTCTTCACGCTCCCGGTCAACATCGCGGGTCTGCCGGCCGCCAGCATTCCCTGCGGCTTCGCGGAAGGCTTGCCGGTGGGCATGCAGCTGATCGGCCGCGCCTTCGAGGAATCGACCATCCTGCGCGCGGCGCACGCGTACGCCACCGTGACGGACTGGCACCTCCGGCGCCCCGGCGCCGTCGCCGCCGCTGCGATGCCCTCGTGACCGCGCCCGGCGGCGAGCGCGCTCCGCTCGACGGTACGCACCGCGCGCACCGCGGCGCGATCTCGCAGACCGTGGCGGCGCTGCCGGCCTCCGGCATCCGCCGCTTCTTCGAGCTGTTGGACTCCATGGACGGCGTGATCTCGCTCGCCGTCGGTCAGCCAGACTTCAGCACTCCAGACCAGATCACGCGCGCCGCCGCGGACGCCGTGCTCGCGGGCCACACCGGCTACACGAGCAACTACGGGCTCATCGAGCTGCGCGAGACGCTTAGCCGCCAGCTGGAGCGGCTCTACGGCGTGCGCTACGCCCCCGAGCGCGAGCTGCTGCTGACCACCGGCGTCTCCGAGGCGCTCGACATCGCCGTGCGCGCGCTCGTCGATCGCGACGACGAGGTGCTCGTGCCCGAGCCCGGCTACGTCGCCTACGAGCCCGTGATCCTGCTCGCCGGCGCGCGCTACACGCCCGTCCCCACCTACGCGCGCGACGGCTTCGCCGTCACCGCTGACGCCCTGCGCGAGAAGCTGACCCTCGCCACCAAGGCGCTGCTCATCGGCTACCCCTGCAACCCCACCGGCGCCGTCATGGACCGCGCCGCGCTCGAAGACATCGCGCGCTTCGCCGTGGAGCACGACCTGCTGGTCATCTCCGACGAGCTCTACGACCGCCTCGTCTACGGCGTCGAGCACGTGTGCTTCAGCTCGATCCCCGGCATGCAGGAGCGCACGGTGCTGCTCGGCGGCTTCTCGAAGGCCTACGCGATGACCGGGTGGCGGCTCGGCTACGTCGCCGCACCGGCGCCGCTGCTCGAAGCAATGATGAAGGTGCACCAGTACGTGATGATGTCGGCGCCCACCGCCGCGCAGTACGCCGGCATCGAGGCGCTGCGCTCCGGCGAGGAGGACGTGCGCGGCATGGTCGGCGAGTACGATCGCCGCCGCCGCCTCGTGCACAGCCGCCTCGTCGCCATGGGCCTGCCGACGGTCGAGCCGCGCGGCGCGTTCTACGCATTCCCCGACGTCACGCCTAGCGGCCTCGACGACGTCGCGTTCTCGGAGGCGCTGCTGCTCGAAGAGCGCGTCGCCGTTGTCCCCGGCTCCACGTTCGGCGCAAGCGGCCGCGGCCACATCCGCCTCTGCTACGCCGCCGCCTACGACGACCTGGAGCAGGCGATGGACCGCATGGAGCGCTTCGTGGCGCGCCGCCGCGCCGGCGTCGGCGCGAAGTGAGCGGAGCGTGACCACCGGCGACGGTCCCGGCGGCGACGGCGGCAGCGGCGAGGCGTTCGGCGACGCCCCCACCGGCGACCTCGTCATCTCGATCCAGCGCGTGCACGCGCAGCCCACCGAGATCACCGGCTGCTTCGAGCTCCGGCTGGACACCACGCGCGGCGAGATTACCGGCTACCTTCATCCCTGCGAGGGGCGCACCGGCTGCGTGATCTTCCTCGGCGGCGCCGCCGGCGGCGTCGACGGACCCGCCGACGCCGTCTACCTGCGGCTCGCGCAGGCGCTCGTCGCGAAGGGCGTCACCTCGCTGCGCCTGCAGTACCGCGAGCCGGGCGAGTTCACTGAGTGCGTGCTCGACACGCTCGCGGGCTGCTCGTTCCTCAAGGGCATCGGCGGCGAGGCCGCCGTGCTCGTCGGCCACTCCTTCGGCGGCGCCGTCGCCATCAAGGCTGGCGAGCTCTCCCCGCTCGTTAACTTCGTCGTCGCCATGTCCTCGCAGCGCTTCGGCACCCAGGACGTCGAGCGCCTGCACAAGCCGCTGCTGCTCGTGCACGGGGAGGCCGACGACGTGCTCCTGCCCCAGGCCTCGGAAGACATCTTCGGGCGGGCCCAGGAGCCGAAGCGGCTGATCCTGCTACCCGGCACCGGCCATGCGCTGCGCGAGAGCGCCGATGATGTCTACCGCATCCTGGAGCAGGCGATCACCGACGTCGTCGGCAACGAGTCGCCCGCGGCCGGCAGCACGTAGCGCGCTAACCCTATCACTGCGAGCCGCCCGGGCGGCCTATAATGCCGCCGAGCGCGAGCCTCGGCGCCGGCGCTCGGCGCCGCCCGGGGCCGCAGGATGCGCGGCGGGGCGCATCCGCGCTACGGAGGGCCTGCGGCGCGGCAGCCGCGTGCCACTGCGGGCGTAGCCGGGAGGAACCGATGGCGCTGGACACGCATGCGATGAGCCCCGGGCTGGAAGGCGTCCCGATCGCGCAGTCCGCCATCTCGCTCGTCGATGGCGAGGCCGGGCAGCTCTACTACCGCGGCTACTCCATCGAGGAACTGACCGCGCAGTGCCGCTTCGAAGAAGTCGTCGCGCTGCTTTTCGATGGCGAGCTGCCCGACGCCGGCCGCCTCGCCGAGATCACCGAGCAGCTCGAGGCCGGTCGCGCGCTTAGCGATGGCCAGATCGAGCTCGCCCGCCAGGCCGCGAAGCTCGCGCACCCGATGTTCGCGCTGCAGGGCGCGATCGCCGCGCTCGGCCCGAAGCGCAACGACTTCGACCAGCGCCAGGAGGACTTCCCGGGCGCCGCGGAGCGCGGCATCCAGCTCATCGGGCAGGTCGGCCACCTCACCGGCGTGCTCGCGCAGGCCGTCGCCGGGCGGCCTTACGAGGGCCCCCGCCCCGGCGAGGCCCACGCCGCGATGATGCTGCGCATGCTCACGGGCGCCGAGCCCTCCGCGCTCCACGAGCGCACCATGAACGCGTTGCTGATCCTGCAGGCCGACCACAGCGCCGGGAACGCCTCGACGTTTACCACACGCGTCGTCACGTCCACGAAGGCAGACCCCGTCACCGCGATCTCCGCCGCCGTCGGCGCGCTCTCCGGCCCCGCCCACGGCGGCGCCAACGAGGCCTCGCTGCGCCTGTTCATGGACATCGGCTCGCCCGCGCGCGCGGAGGCCGATGTCAACCGCATGCTCGCCGAGCGCGCCAAGATCCCGGGCTTCGGCCACCGCGTGTACCGCGTGAAGGACCCCCGCTCCGCCGTAATCCAGCGCCTTGCCGGCGAGGTCATCACCCGCCAGCGCGAGCGCGACCTCTACGACATCGCGCTCACCGTCGAGCGTGTTGTCGGCGACCGCCTCGGGCCGCGTGGGCTGTGGCCCAACGTCGACCTGTTCTCCGGCTGCGTGTTCGCGGCGCTCGACATCCCCATCGACTTCTTCACGCCTTGCTTCGCCGCCTCGCGCACCGCGGGTTGGGTGGTGCACATGAAGGAGCAGCTCGAGTCCGGCAACCGCATCTTCCGCCCCAGCCAGATCTGGTCCGGCGCCGACCCGCGTCCGATGGCGCGCAGCCTGGCGTAACGCCAGTTCGCGTCGTCGAGGTGGTCGCACCACTCCGGCCCGCCTGCTGATCCTGGGCGACGGTCCGTCGCGCGGGGCACGTTGGCGTCGCTGACAACGACTGTCTTGCCTTGGCGGGAGCCCGCCGTTGGCTTCGCCGGGCTAAGCCGAGGCCGTTCGCTCGAGGGTCGGCCAACGGGGAGCGTGAGCGGCGCAGCCAGGCGCAGCCCCTCGCTGGGGAAGGGCGGGCGGGTGGGTCCCCCCCGGACCGGAGGGCCGTCCTCACCTTCCGCGGCCGCTCTGCCAGCGAAGCTTGCGGGCGGCCGCGGCGCCCCTCGCGGCCTTAGCGCCAGCGCCGCGCCCCGAAGCGCCTGAGGTACTCCGCCACGAGCGCCGGCGCGCCCGCCACCACCCCCTCCGAGCCGATGCGCGCAGGCCCGCCCCTGCGATCGACGATCGTGCCTCCCGCAGCGGGGATCAGCGCCAGCGCAGCCGCCACGTCCCACGGGTACAGCGCCGCGTGCAGGCACAGGTCCGCGTGCCCGCTCGCCGTCCACGCCAACGCTAGCGCCGCCGAGCCGATGGTGCGCTCCGCCTGCACCTCCGGCAGCAGCACGCGCAGCGTCTGCTGCATCAGCCGCGCGCGCGCGGCGCGGAAGCCGAGGTCCGCGATCACCACTGCATCCTCCAGCCGCGCCACCCTCGACGCCGCGACGCGCCGCCCGCCCGCCCGCACGCCGCGCCCGGGCCCGCCCGCGACCGCCAGCCCGCGGTTCGGGTCGTACGTCACACCCAGCAGCGCCTCGCCGTCGCGCAGCAGCGCGAGGTTCACGCAGAACAGCGGGATGCCCGACACGAAGTTGCGCGTTCCGTCGAGTGGGTCGACGACCCACACGTAGCCTTGCGCCGGGTCCGTGTCCGGGCGCGACTCCTCCGCCAGCACCGCGTGGTGTGGGAACGCCTGCGCCAGCCCCGCGAGGATCAGCGCCTCCGCTGCGTGGTCGGTCTCCGTGACCCAGTTGCGACGCCCCTTGCGCGTCCCCGGTCGCGCCTGCGTCGCCGCGTGCGCGACGAGCGCGCCGGCCGCACGCGCGAGCTCCTCCGCAATCGCCAGCGCATGCCGGCCGTTCCGCGCGACGGGCAGGCGCGGCGCGCCCGTGCGTTCAGCCAGCGAGCAGCCCCATCCGCGCGCGCACCTCGGCCATCGTCTCGCGCGCGATCGCCGACGCGCGCGCTGCGCCGTCGCGCAGGATCGCGCGCACGCGGTCGGGGTCAGCCGCCAGTTCCGCGCAGCGCTCGCGGAATTCGGCGAACGCACCGTTGATCGAATCGGCGAGCAGCGACTTGCAGTCGACGCAGCCCCAGCCGGCCGTCGTGCACTGGCGGTAGACGTGCTTGACGTGCGCCGGCGAGAAGATCTCGTGCAGCGAGTACACGTTGCAGAGCTCCGGGCGGCCCGGGTCGGTGCGTCGCTGGCGCTGCGGGTCGGTCACCGCCGTCATCACCAGCCGCCGCGTCTCGGCGGGGCTCGCGCCGATCGGGATGTGGTTCCCCATCGACTTGCTCATCTTTGACTGACCGTCGAGCCCGCGCACCAGCGGCGTCGTCGTGTGCACCGACCGCGGCTCGGGGAACGTCTCGCCGAAGCGCCCGTTGAACTTGCGCGCGATCTCGCGCGCGAACTCCAGGTGCGGCTCCTGGTCCACCCCGATCGGGACCACCGAAGCCCGGTAGAGCAGGATGTCGGCGGCCATCAGCGCCGGGTAGCCGACCAGACCGAGGTTCACGTTCTCTGGCTGCTGGCGCACCTTCTCTTTGAACGTCGGCACCCGCGTCAGCACCGCCAGCGGCGTGAGCATCGCGAAGTACTCCGCCAGCTCCATCACCTCCGGCACGTGTGACTGCACGAAGATGATCGACCGCTCCGGGTCCACTCCGGCCGCCAGCATTACGGTCGCCGAGGTCAGCGAGTTCTCGCCCACCTGGCGAGCGTCCTCCAGCGTCGTTAGCGAGTGCACGTCCACCGCGCAGTAGATGCAGTCGTAGTCCGCCTGCAGATCGACATAATTGCGGATGGCACCGAGATAGTTCCCGATGTGCTGCTCCCCGGTCACCCGGAAGCCCGAGAATACGCGCTCGGTCACGGTGCGGTCCCTTCGCGACGCCACCGGGGGCCTCGCCCGCGAGGCATCGGGGTTCTGTCGAGGGGCGGGCGGACCGCTCGATGATAGCGTTGCCTGCGACCGGGCCGCCATCGCTGCGCGGGCGGGCAGAGCCAGGGAGGGCTCGATGGCGCGCACGCTCCTCGCGCACGGAGCGGCGCTCGCCGTCTGCGCGCTCCTCGTCCCCGGCCTCGTCTGACGCCGACGACCGCGGTTCACGCAGCGGCCGCGACCCGCGCGCCACCGACGCGCAGCTGCTCCCCGCGCTTGCCACGCTCGCCGCCGTCGTCGCCGCGCTCTGCGTGCTCGCGGTGCAGGCCTGGAGCGAACGGGAGCGCGCCCCAGTAGCCTGAGCGTGCGGCGCGCTCCGTAGCGCCGCCCTGGGGTGTCGAGACGAGCGGCGACTGCCGCTCACGCCACTGCTGCCTGCCGACGCGCTTGCCTGCGCGCCCGCTAACCCTGTGACGTCGGGATGGCGCTCCGCCCGTGGTCCTCGGTAGCGCTTGCTGGCTCCGACGGAGAGCGCGAAGGGCGCAGCCCCTCGCATGAAAGGGGGCAGGCGGGCGGGTCCCCCGGCCCGCAGGGCCGTCCACAGCCGATGACGCGCCGCTCCGCGCTTCGCCGCCGCGAAGCGGGTACAGTCTCCGCCGGCACGACACGCCGGAGCTCCCCCCTCACCGCGCGTGACCACGGCGAGTGATTTTACATGTGGTCGGGCGCGCTGATGCCCATCAGCCCCAGCGTGCTCGCCAGCACCGCCTGCGTCGCCTGCAGCAGCAGCAGCCGCGCGCGCGTCAGCTCCGCGTCGTCGGTGATCACACGACACAGCGTGTAGAAGCCGTGGAATGCTTGCGCCAGGCTCTGCGCGTACGCGGGCAGCTGCTGCGTCTCCAGCGACTCGACGACGCTGCCGACGACCTCAGGCAGCAGCAGCAGCCGTCGCAGCAGCAGCTGCTCGGCGTCGTGCGTCAGCAGCTCGGTGCGCGCGCCTGCGGCGCTCAGGCGCTGCTCGGCGGCCCGCGCCAGCACGCTCGCGATGCGCGCGTGCGCGTACTGCACGTAGTACACCGGGTTCTCGTCCGAGCGCCGCTGCGCCAGCTCCAGGTCGAACTCCATCGTCGAGCCCGCCGACGGCGTCAGGAAGAAGAAGCGCGCGGCGTCGGTGCCCACCTCCGCCACCACGTCGCGCAGCGTTACGATCTCGCCCGCCCGCTTCGACAGCGGCACGACCTCCGCGCCGCGGCGCAGCGTCACGAGCTGGTACAGCAGCACGTCGAGCGCCGCGGGATCGCCGCCGACGGCGCCGACGGCGGCCTTCACGCGTGAGACGTGCCCCTGGTGGTCGGCGCCCCAGATGTCGATCACGCGGTCGAACCCGCGCGTGATGAACTTGTCGTAGTGGTAGGCGACGTCCGACGCAAAGTACGTGGGCACACCATCCGAGCGGATCAGCACGTTGTCCTTAGACTCGCCCAGCTGCGATGAGGCGAACCACACCGCGCCCTCGCGCTCCACCACGTGCCCGCCCTCGCGCAGCAGCGCCAGCGCGCGTTCGTACGGGCCACCCTCGATGCGCAATGAGCGCTCCGAGAACCAGCGGTCGTAGCGCACCCCAATCGTCGCGAGGTCCGCCTCGATCTGCGTGAGCATGCGGCGCATGCCCTCGTCGCCCAGCGCGGGGTCCG
Organism: Chloroflexota bacterium; assembly: GCA_016875695.1. Classification (GTDB taxonomy): domain Bacteria; phylum Chloroflexota; class Dehalococcoidia; order UBA2979; family UBA2979; genus SHYP01. The sequence goes on from VGPB01000027.1 coordinate 9,269, forward strand.
CCTCGGCGCCGAGCGGACGCAAGAACGCGTCGCCGTGGTCGGCGCGGATCGCCTCGGCGATTTCGCGCATGTAGTCGCCCGGGTAGCCATCCTCGGGGATGGGCACGTCGCGGCCGAACAGCTGCTGGTAGCGCGCGTACAGCGTGCGCGCGAACACCGCGATCTGCGTCCCGGCGTCGTTGACGTAGTACTCCTGCTCGACGTCGTACCCTGCCGCGCGCAGCACCAGCGCGAGTGTCGACCCGATCGCCGCGCCGCGGCCGTTGCCGACGTGCACCGGACCGGTAGGGTTCGCCGACACGTACTCCACCTGCACGCGCCGGCCGCGGCCGCGGTCGAGCGTCCCGAAGCGCGCGCCGGCCTCGGCGATCGCGCCGGCCTGCGCGGCCACCCACGCGGGGTCGAGGTGGAAGTTCAGGAAGCCCGGCGGTGCGACGCGTACCGCGCCGACGGCGGGGTTCGCAGGCACGCGCGCGCGCAGCGCCTCCGCAACGTCCACCGCCTTCATGCGCGCCAGCCCCTGGATGCGCAGCGGCAGGTTCGCCGAGAAGTCCCCGTGCTCCGCGCGCGCCGGGTGCTCCACCTGTACCGCGGGCGCCGCGAACGAGGGCACTGCGCCGTCCGCCTGCGCGGCCGCCAGCGCCTGCGCCACGAGCCCGGCGATCTCGTCGCGGATCATCGTTCGAGTCTAGCGGGCGCCTCGGGGAGGGGGTAGGCGCGAGAGCTCAAGGCTTGACGTGGGCCTCTCGGCTACAGCGCGAGGCTGGCGCGAAGAGCGGCGTCAACCCTCGCAATGGGCTCGTCGCTGAGGTGCCACCACACCCCAACGCTGGCATCGATGTGGGCTTCACGGTCGATAGCCCGAAGGTGGCCCCCTTCGATCACGGAGTTCTTCGCGCCCACGCCGAGTTCGGAGGCCGGCACGAACACTTGCTGCGGGTAGCCCTTGAACTGCTTATCTGCGTCGGTGATTGGAACCACGATCGTCAAGGGACTAGCGCGATTCGCGTCGTCGTTCTGCACGACGACACATGGACGACGGTTCTGCTTTTCAGTGCCGACGGCTCCGCCCAGATCGACATAGACAACATCACCGCGCTGCAACGGTAGCTGCGGCATCATATCTCAGAGTCTCGTCCCCGAGGGACGTGCCTGCGGGCGGGGTCTGCAAGAGCGGCGGCTGGTGTTCGCTGCTGTAATGGTATCAACCGCAAGGGGCGCGGGTTAGCCGAGGGCCGTCGCGTTCGCTCCATCAGTGAATCTCCGCCAGCACGTCGTGCTCAAGTCGCGCCACCAGCACGCGCATGCCGGCGTGCTCGGGCGCGGTCAGCCCGGGGTCCGCGTCCAGCAGCTGCTCCGCCTCCCAGCGCGTCGTCGCGATGAGCTGCGCGTCGAGCAGCGACGCGACGTGCAGCGAGCTCAGCCCCGCCTGCCGCGTGCCGAACGTGTCGCCGGGGCCGCGCAGCTCCAGGTCCGCCTGCGCCAGCGCAAAGCCGTCGCGCGTGCGCGCCACCAGCGACAGTCGCTCCTCCGCCTCCGGCGTCGGGTCGTCCGCGAGCAGGAAGCACACCGATGGCTGGTCGCCGCGCCCGACGCGGCCGCGGAACTGGTGCAGCTGCGCGAGCCCGAAGCGGTCCGCGCCCTCGATCAGCATCACCGTCGCGTTCGGCACGTCGATTCCCACCTCCACCACCGCCGTCGACACGAGGATCGCCGCCTCGTTCGCGGCAAACGCCGCCATCGCGCGCTCCTTGTCCGCCGCCGCCATGCGCCCGTGCAGCAGCGCGATGCACTCCGCGAGCTCCGGGAACTCGCGCGTGCGCAGGCGCTCGTACTCCTCCGTCGCCGCGCGCGAGCTCACGGCGTCCGAGCCCTCAACGAGTGGGCAGATCACGAACCCTTGCCGCCCCGCCACTACCTCCGCGCGCAGCGCCGCGAACGCCTCGTGGCGGCGCTCCGGCGGCAGCCAGCGCGTCTCGATCGGCACGCGGCCCGGCGGCAGCTCGTCGATCACCGACAGGTCTAGGTCGCCGTACACCGTCAGCGCCAGCGAGCGCGGGATCGGCGTCGCTGTCATCACCAGCAGGTGCGGGCTGCCGCCCTTCTCGCGCAGCGCGGAGCGTTGCATCACGCCGAAGCGATGCTGCTCGTCGACGATCGCCAGCGCGAGCCGCTCGAACTCCACGCCCCCCTGAATCAGCGCGTGCGTGCCCAGCACGATCTGCGCGCCGCCATGGCGGATCGCGTCCAGCGCGTCGCGCCGCTCGCGCGCGCGCGTCGCGCCCGTCAGCAGCACCACGCGCAGCGTGCGCGGCAGGAACGGCAGCGCGACCAGCCCGTGCAACGGCGGCGCCGGCTCGCCGGACAGCAGCGTGCAGATCGTGCGGAAGTGCTGCTCCGCCAGTACCTCCGTCGGCGCCATCAGCACCGCCTGCGCGCCCGCCGCCACCACGCCGAGCATCGCCGCCAGCGCCACCACGGTCTTGCCCGAGCCCACGTCGCCCTCGAGCATGCGCGCCATCGGCACCGGGCGCGCGAGGTCCGCGAGCACGTCGTCGAGCGCGCGCCGCTGGGCGCCGGTGAGCGCGTACGGCAGCGTCGCGCAGAACGCGTCCGCCGCTGGCCGCGCGTCCAGCTGCGGCGCGTCGCCCTGCGCCTGCCACACTCGCTTGCGGCCGACCACGCCGACCTGGATCGCCAGCAGTTCGTCGAACGCTAGGCGGCGCCGCGCCGCGGCCAGCGTCTCCGCGCTGTCCGGGTAGTGCGCCTGGCGCACCGCATCGACAAGCGGCAGCAGCGCGTGGCGCTCGCGCATCGCCTTGGGCAACAGGTCAGTCAGGCGCTCGGCGAAGCGCGCGAGCAGCGTCGCGAGCACGTCGCGCAGCCGCCGCTGCGGTAATCCCGCCGTCAGGTGATACACGGGCACCAGGCGGCCCGTGTGCGCGCCGCGCTCGTCGGTGCGCTCGAGCTCGGGGTTGTGGAACGCCGGGCGGCCGCGGAACGCCGACACCGTGCCGGAGGCCGCGACCCGCGCACCGGGCGCCAGCTGGCGCGCCATGAACGGCTGGTTGAACCAGATCAGCTGCACCCGCGTGCCGCTCTCGTCCGACAGCCACGCCTCGGTGCTGCGCATGCGCCCGGCGCGCCCCATGCGCACCTCCTGCACGCGGTCGATCGTGCCGTGTACCGTCTGTTCGACGCCGACGCGCAGCTGCGTCACTGGGACCGCGCGCGTAAAGTCGTGGTGCCGGTACGGGTAGTAGCGCAGCGCGTCGCCCACTGTGTGCACGCCCAGCCGCTCGAAGCGCTCGACCATCGCGCTGCCGATGCGCAGCCCGGCTTGCGCCAGCGGCAGCTCGAGCGCGCCTGCGCCCGCCGGCAGCTCCGCAATCGCCGCGCGCGGCGGTCGCCCGAGCGCTCCCCCTCGCCCCGCCCCGCGGGGAGAGGGGGCCGGGGGATGAGGGGTCGCCCCTCGCCCCGCTACGCGCGGACCGCCGTCCGTCGGCCGCTTGGCTCCCCCTCGCCCCGCTCCGCGGGGAGAGGGAGTCGGGGGGTGAGGGCTCGCGTGCTCGATCGTCGCGATCGCGCGGCGCACCCACGCGGCGCGCTCCGGCGGCGCGAGCGAGCGGTAGCCCTCGGCCGGCAGGTGCCGGAGCATGCGCAGCAGCGGCGCGCCGGGCGGCTCGCCCCGCGCCTGCAGCCGCAGGAAGTCGTCGAGGCCGCCCGCGAGCGCGCGGTCGCCGCAGCCGCTGCGCAGCTCCGCGTCGAGCAGCGCACGCAGCCGCTCCAGGTCCGCCATCAGCGCGCGCTGCGCGAGGCCGTCACGACCGCAAAGCCCAGCAGGCCCGGGCCTCCGTGCACGCCGATCACCGGCGTGATCCGCCCCACCGTGATCGGCGCGTCCGGCGCCAGCCCGTACAGCCGATCGACCAGGAACTTCAGGTCGTCCGGCGTCGTCGCATGCACCGCCATCATCTGCTCGATCGGGCGCAGCTCGCCGGCCAGCCGCAGCAGCTCTTCGAGCGCGCGCTGCTTCGTGCGCGCGCGCCCGATCGGCTCCACCACCCCGGCCTCGATCGCCAGCAGCGGCTTGAATTGCAGCAGCGAGCCGATCAGCTCCTGCGCGCGGCCGATGCGCCCCCCGCGCCGCAGGAACTCCAGCGTGTCGACCATAAAGTACAGGTGCGTGCGCGCGAACTGGTCCGCAACCAGCGCGCGCGTCTCGTCTAGCGACGCACCAGCCGCTGCGCGCATCGCCGCCGTCATCACGCCGAGGCCCAGCGCCAGCGACGCCAGCCCGGAGTCGAGGTGCTCGATGCGCGCCGGTAAGCCCTCAGCACCCATGCGCGCCGACTCGATCGTGCGGCTGAGCTTGCCGGAGATGTGGATCGACAAGATCTCGCTCGCTCCCTCCGCGATCAGCGTCTCGTACGCCGCGCGGAAGTCGCCGGGCGCGGGCTGCGACGTTGTCGGCAGCTTCTGCTCGCGCACCAGTCGCCGGAAGAACTTCTCTGACGTGATGTCGACGCCGTCGCGCAGCTGCTCGTCGCCGAACAGCACGGTCAGCGGCACCACGCCGATCGCGTGCTGCGCGGCGAGCGCAGGCGGGAGGTCGGCTGTCGAGTCCGTGACGATGCGGAGGGTCACGGTCGCAGCCTACTCGACGCCCGCGACGTACGGGTAATGCGGCTGCCCGCCTTCGAGCACCTCGAGCGCGAGCGCAGGGTGCGCGGCGCCGACCAGCGCCTCGATACGCGCGCGCGCGTCCGCCGGCGCGCCCACGCCTAGGTACACCGTCACGATCTCCGTCGTATCGGCGATCGCGCGCGCGAGCCCCGCGGCGAGCGCCTCCTCCACGGTCGCGCCCGTCGCGACCAGCACCCCGTCGAGCAGCGCGATCGGCTTGCCCGCCGTCACGGCGACGCCATCGACGTTCGCCTCGCGCGCCGCGTGCGTGACTTCCACGCAGCGCACGCGCGCTGCCGCCGCCTGCACGCGCGCGGCGATCGCCGCCGGCTCGCCGTCCGGCGCGTACTCCAGCGCCGCGCTCAGCCCGCCCGTGTAGCTGCGCGTCGCGATCACCGTGATGAAGCCCGCCGCCTCCGCCGCCGCCTGGTCGGCCGCGAGCCGCACGTCCTTGTCGTTCGGCAGCAGCAGCGCGTGCGCGCTGCCCGCGCGGCGCGCCGCGGCCAGCAGCTGCTGCGCGCTCGGCTTCGCCGCCGCCGAGCTCACCACGACCGCGCCCAGCGCCCGGAACGCCGCCGCGATTCCCGGCCCCGGCGCGACCGCCACCAGCCCGAGCGCCGCCTGCGGCCCCTCCGCCGCACGATGCTCGTCCGTCCAGCGCTCGTGCTGCGCCTGCATGTTGTCGACCTTCACCGCGGACAGTGCCCCCGCCGCCGCCCCCGCGGACAGCGCCACCCCCGGGTCCGGCATGTGCACATGCACGTGCAGCGCGTCCGCGTCGCCCACTACCAGCGTCGACTCGCCCCCCGCGTGCCCGAGCGCCGCCGCGATTGCCGCGCGGTCCAGCGCCTCGCCTTCCACCACGAACTCGACGCAGTAGCCGTAGCCCTCGTGCTCCAGTGCCTCGAACGCGACACCATCGGTCGCGGCCGGTGGCGGCGGCAACGGCTCCCCCGCGACCGCGAGGCGCAGCCCTGCGATCACCACCGCGATGCCCGCGCCCCCCGCGTCCACGACCCTCGCCTCGCGCAGCCGCGGCAGCAGAGCGGGCGTCCGCTCCACGCTGCGCTCGGCCTCGCGCTCGGC
>VGPB01000028.1 GCA_016875695.1 Chloroflexota bacterium
CAGCCTGCTTCGCGGTGGCGAGCGCGCCAACGGTACGTGGTGGCACGGCTCGCCCCGACCTGCCCGCGTGACGCCGCGGTCGATGCGCCGGTCAGCATCGCCTCTACCGTGCGGCACCGGGCCTCGTACGAATAGCGCATGCGCCGGGGCGGGGTAGCATCACTCATCGGGACCTCCTTCGGAACTCGGAGCTTTCGCAACCCCAAGTCTCGTCGGAGGTCCCCCTGCAGTCAGCCGTCTCGCTGGTATGTAGTCAGTACACCTAGCGACCGCGGAATGCGGGCTCGCGGCGCTCCATGAACGCCTTGACGCCCTCGACGCCGTCCTCGGTGACGAAGAGCTGGTTCACCATCTGGCCGGTGAGCAGCTGGATGCGCTCGAGCTGGTCGTGCTCGACGGAGTACGCGAGCTGCTTGGTGCCGGCGATGCCGAGGGGCGGGCCGGCGGCGATGTCGTGCGCGAGCGCGAGCGCGCGGTCGAGCAGCGAGGCGGCGGGCACGACCTCGAGCACCATGCCGAAGTCGAGCGCTTCCTGCGCGGTGAAGCGGCGCGCGGTGAACATGAGCTCGAGCGCGCGCTGCATGCCGACGGCGCGCGGCAGGAAGTACGGCACGCCGTAGTCGGCGGTTATGCCGCGCTTGATCTGGGCGACCTGGAACACGGCGTCCTCTGCGGCGATGCGAATATCGGTGCCGAGCGCGACGCCGATGCCCATGCCCATGCAGTAGCCGTTGATGGCGGCGATCACCGGGACGTCGGCTTTGCGCATCCAGGTGGTCGCGTAGGCATCCGGGTGGGCGGGGCGCCAGGGCGGACGTTGCTGCTCGAGGTTGGCGCCGGGGAAGTTCTTGACGTTGCCGCCTGAGCAGAAGGCGCGGCCCTCGCCGGTGAGCACGACGGCGCGGATGCGGTAGTCGCCCGCGCTGAGCTCGCGCATGTAGCGCTCGATGCTCGTGTCCATCTCGCGGCCCCAAGCGTTAAGGCGCTCGGGGCGGTTGATCTTGATGACGGCGACGTCGCCGTACTCCTCGATGCGGATGGAGTCGTCGTCGATGACGTTCGTGGGGTCGGCCATGCGTGCCCTCCGTTCGCGCGGGTGCAGGCGCACCCTGTGCGCTCGGGCGGGAGCATAGCGCACGGCATGGCGGTCGGGTGGGCGCACGAGGGGGAACAGCGAGCGGCCCGGGGTCGCCGGGCCGCTCGCGCTGGTGCGGGGCGTGCGTGACGCGCGCCGGGTGGGCTACTTGTCGAGCCACATGCTCGTGAGCTGCGCCCCGATGTCGTAGTAGTAGCTGTTGGCGCCGAGCACGCCGACCCAACGCACGCCGCGCAGCGACGGCTGGTACACAGTCGCAGCGATGGCCGAGGGCTTCTCGATGCGGTAGGCCTGATCGAGGGTCTTGTCCCACATCTTGCGCAGGATTTCCTTGCGCTTCTGCGGGTTGATTTCCGAGCGCTGCTGGTCGGCCCAAGCGTCGAGCTCGGCGTCTTTGATGCGCCAGCGGTTGCCGGGCGAGTCGGAGCGCACGTGCTGGTAGAAGAAGTTGTCCGTGTCGAAGCCCTGTGCGGCCCAGCCGTCGGCGACCTCCGGGAACTTCGAGCCGACCCATTGCGAGTTGAACTCGGTGTAGTCGACAGCGCGCGCGTCGAGCTTGACGCCGGCCTTCTGGAACTGGTTCACGAGCACTTCGTTCGGCGCCTTGTTCGAGGAGTCGCCGTAGTTGTAGTAAATCATCGGCATCTCGAGGTTGGCTTGGCCGGCGGCCTCGAGGAGCTTCTTCGCCTCGGCGACGTCCGTCTTCCACCACTTGCCGAGGAGGCCGGACTCCGCGGTCGGCGGCTTGTCGAAGATGAAGATCCACGGCATCGTTGGCGTCGAGACGCCGTAGGTGCGCAGCGCGATGTCGATGATCTCCTTGCGGTCCATGATCATGCTGATAGCGCGGCGCGTGCGCACGTCCTGCCATTTCGGCAGGTCAAGGTTGAACGAGAGGGAGAAGGTGTTCGTAACGGGCCGCGAGGTGTTGGCCTGGATGTCCGGGTTGGTCTTGAGCAGCGCCTCGAGCTCGATCACGGTCGTGCCGACGGTGTAGCCAAAGTCGATCTGCTTGGCGCGGAAGGCGGCGAGCTGTGCGGCGCCGTCCTTCTGCACCTTGCAGACGAGCGAATCGATGAGAACCTTGCCCATCCAGTAGTCGGGGCTCTTGTCGAACGTGGCGCCGACGCCTGGGTCGGCGCCCTTGAGGATCATCGGACCGGTGCCGATGGCCTTCTTGTCGATGTCGCCGCCGTCGACGAGTTCCTTGGGGTGGATGGTGGTGTAGCGGCTGGCGAGCGGGACCAGGAAGTCCGGCTGCGGCTTGTTGAGCGTGATCTTGAGCGTGGTGGCGTCTGTTGCGTCGACGGACTTCACGTTGGTGAAGTAGGGGCGGTGCACGCCTTCCTTGGCGTAGCGGTCGTACGCGAACTTCACGTCGGCGGCGGAGAACGCGCGGCCGTTGACGGGCGCGATGTTCTGCCACTTCACGGCGGGTTCGAGCTTGAAAGTGTAGGTCAGGCCGTCCGGCGACTGCTCCCATGACTTGGCGAGCTCCGGCACGATCTCGAGCTTGAACGGGTCCGCGGCGGGGCCGCGCTTGAAGCCGAGCAGGCGGTTGTAGACGATGTTGGGGATGGTGATGGTGCCGCCGGCCGCCGACTTCGACGGGTCCATGGTGGAGACGTCCCACGTGACGGCGAAGGTGGCGGTGCCGCCGGCCTTGGGGGTCTTGCCCGCGGGCTCCGGGAAGTTGAAGGGGATGAGCTTGCCGGCGACCATGATGCCGTCGGCGGGGGTGCCGGCCTGGGCGGTGGCGGTGGCGGTGCTGGCGGTGCCTCCGGTGGGGGGGCCTTCGTCCTCGTCGCTGCCGCAGCCGAGCAGCGCGGCCGCGGCGACGCCGCCGGCGGCGAGTGCGCTGCCGCGGAGCAGCGTGCGGCGGTTGAGTGCGTGGGCCAGCCTTGACGGCTCCTGGTCGTTCACCATGCGTCGGGTCCTTTCTTGCGAGCGTGTATGGCGCTCATTGTATGGGCTCGATCGGGTTACGTATCGCATCCTGCGGGCGGATGGCCGCTGGCCATGGGAGCGCAGCGGTCGGAGGCGTCAGGCGGCGCGAGCGGCTCCACCGGCGGGGCGCATCGGCGCGGGCCGCTCGAGCAGGTAGCCTTGGACGAGGTGGATGCGGGGTCGCGCGTCGGGTGCGGCGGGACGCGCTACGTCGCGCACGAGTGCGAGCTCGCCGGCGGTCTCGATGCCTTCGGCGACTACCTCGGCGCGGGATTCGGCGGCGAAGGCGACGATGGCGGAGAGCACGGCGCAACTGGCGCGGTCGGTCACGGCGCTTGCGAGCACCATGCGGTCGATCTTGATCACGTTGACGGGCATGCGGCGCAGTGTCTCGAGGCCGGCGTTGCCCGCGCCGACGTCGTCGAGGGCGAGGCCGAAGTCGGCGGCGCGCAGGCGCGCGCCGTGCTGCGCGAGCGTCGCGGCGGGCAGGTCGGCACGCTCGGTGAGCTCGATGACGACGCGGCCCGGATCGAGGCCGGCGGCGCGCACTTCGGCTGCGAGCGCATCGGGCGAGAAATCGCGGTGCACCAGGGCGGACGGCGCGACGTTGATGAACAGTCGCACCCCGGGCGGGAGCGCGCCGGCGCCGCGCAGCACTGCGGCGCGGCACGCGCTGTCGAGCGCGTGCGTGTGGCCGATCTCCTCGGCGATGTCGAACGCTTCCTGTGGACCGAGCGGGCCGAGGTCCTCCGGCATGCGGGCAAGCGCTTCGTAAGCGATGAGCGTGTCGCGTTCGAGGTCGTAGATCGGTTGGAACGTGGCTTCGGCGCGTTGCGTGGCAATTGCGCGGCATACCGCGCCGGTCTGTGCGCTGGTGAACGGGCTGCCGAGGAGGTCGCTGGCTTCGCCGAAGACGACGATGGTGTTGCGTCCGCGGCGCGTGGCGGCGGCAAGCGCGGCTTCGGCCTCCTGGCGCATCATGGCGGCGTGGGCGGCCGGCCCGGAGAGCGAGCAGGCACCGATGCGGACGGTGAGCATGGGCAGGCGCTCCGCGAGCGCCGCGCGCAGCGCCTCCAGGCGCGCCGAGGCGTGCGAGTGGTCGGCGGTGCGCAGCAGTGCGAAGCGGTCGTGGCCGACGCGGAACGCGGCATCCGGTATGTGCTCGTGCAGCACGTCGGCGATGGTGAGCAGCGCCTGGTCGGCGAGCTCCAGCCTGCAGCTCTCGGTGAAGAGCGTGAACTCGTCGACGTCGAGGAAGGCGAACGTGGCGCTCTCGTTCGTGGTCGCCGCGTGGGCCGCGGCGGCGTCGAGCGCGACGACGAAGGAGCGGAAGTTCGGCAGGTCGGTCATCATGTCGGTCAGCGCGGCGCGGCGAAGCTGGTCGAGCTCGGCGTCGGCGGCGGCGCGGAGCGCGCGCACGCGATGGCGGTGCAGCAGGAGCGCAAGTGCGACCACAACGGCGAGCTGCGTCGCGTAGCCGCTGAGCGAGAAGCGGAACAGCGACCGCTCATCCGCCAGCCGCTGCTCGACCCGGGTGTGCAGCTCCTCCGAATGACGGGCGGCCGAGTCCGCCAGCACCGCGCGCGCGCTCTGGGCGACGTCCGCCCTCGGGAGACGGCCGGCGCAGGGAATGCCGGCGGCGAGCGCGTCGAACAGCGGCCGTGTCGCGGCGAGATCGGGCTGCATCTCGGCGCGCAGGCGCTGGACGAGCGCGCGATCAGCGGGTGCGCCGCGCGCGGCGATGGTGTCGAAGTCCGCGAGGATGCTGGCAACGCGCCTCTCGAACGCGGCGCGCCGCTTGGGCTTCGGGCCCGCTATGGTCGCTAGCGAGTCCAGCGTCAGCGAGTTCACGCCGTCGCGCGCGGTCGTAGGCCGCCATGGTGGTGATGGCGTCCCTGAGCCGTTCGATCGCCTGGACCTCGACGCGCCACTGGCGGGCGGCGTGTGCGGTCATCGCGACGAGCACGAGTGCCAGGACCGCCAGGTCGACGCTCGCGAACAGCGTGCGGCGTGTCACCGGACGCCTCGACGGGACGCACGGAGGGGGAGCGCGGACCCGCGCGCGCCGGCCGTGACCGGGCACGCGGAGCGTGGGGCGACCGTCACGCGCGAGTCCTGCCGCATGCGCTGGGCCTCCGCTGCCCAAGCGGATCATTGGCAGGGCGCGCGTGGGGCGGAGGGCTGCGCCGCGCGGACGCTTGCGGCGCGCTGACGCATGGCGCGGGCGGCGGCGGCGCGTGCGGGGAAGGGCGCTAGGCGAAGCGGCGCATGTCGTCGGCGGCGTAGCGGGCGACGGTGTTGTCGCACGCGGCGGTCGCCTCGATGCGCTCGATCACGCTTGTGAGCTGCGCAGCGGGGATGGCGAGCGTCATCTCGCTGTTCGGCATGCCCGTGCGCACGCGGCTGAGCTGGCAGCCCGCTGAGATGGCGACTTCGCCCTGCTCCTTGGCGATGGCGATGATGTGGCACTGGGGCTTGCCCTCGACGCGCACACCGGGCAGCGCGTCCATCATCACCATGAACTGGCGCGCGGTGATGCGGCACAGCACCACGTCCGGGTCCGTGGCGCACTCGGCGAGCGGACCGTACGTGACGGCGGCGGGTCGCTGGGTGACGACGGGGATCTGCGGGACCACGTCCATCGTCACCCAGCCGGATTCGAGGAGCGCGGCGACGTCGGTGTTGGCGCCGACCTCGGCGAGGGTCTTGAAGCCGTGGGTGACGGAGCCGACGGAGCAGTTGGCGTGGTCCTCGGCGACCGTGGTGAAGGTGCGGTCGGTGGACTTCATCCAGAACACGCAGCCGGCGGCGACCCGCCCGGTGCGGCCGTCCACCTCGTGCGGCGCGGGCATGGGGTCGTCGAAGGCAGGCACGCCAGCTGGCGGGGTGCTGCGAAAGGTGATCGCGATGGGCGGGATGTCCGAGCCCAGGGCGCTCATCAGCTGCCGATGCATCGTTTGCCAGTCCTGCGCCACGGTGCGATCCCCTTTGCGGTTCCCGATTCGTAGCCCGGAGTATGACAGTCAGCAGACTCCTTGTTCAACAGTTCCGCCGCTAAATCCTCAATGCGTGCGTAGTACAACGATAGCGATGGCCCGCCCCGTCCGAACATTGAATGTCGCTCCCGACTCTCGGCGGTCTTGGCCGGCCTTAGTGCTGGAGATTGTCCCGCCTGAAGGCACCGCTGCGGAGCAGCACGTGGTGAAGCGCTGTGGGTAGTGACGCGCCTAGTCGGTGTTCCATCGCATGGCCTGTTCCGGCCGATAGGCGAGGGGCTTAGCAGGGCCTAGCGCGATTGCTCCGCGAAGGTGGAGGGAGCAGCGAGGTGCATGACGCTCTAGGCCATCCAGCGCCCGTCCAGCGTCCACGCAGGCCTCATCTAGCCGCACGAGCTCCCGCATCCGACGGCTGATGCGGTCGAGCTTCCACGACAGCACTCCGTCGATGGCCCCCGAGTGGACGGCTTCTAGCATCCGCTCGAACTCCGGGCGCCGAACCCCCCGCTTGTAGGCGGAGAAGTCGACGTCCTCGGACACGTCCGTGATTTCCCAGCCCCGCGACGCCGCGAAACGTAGGCAGTCCTCCCGTTGGCGATCGGTGGCGGTTTGCTGCCCGTCGCGATCCTCACTGATTCGCAGGTAGACTCCGATACGTGCCATGCGTGCAACCTTCCCCCAAGTGTTCTCGGGAGTCTCTGTTGCATCGCGGCGTGCTGTTCTTCGACGAGTTCCTCGAGTTCGGCGCCACGGCGCTCGAGGCGCTGCGCGAGCCGCTGGAGGCGGGTGCGGTGGCGATCTCGCGCGTGCGCGGGGCGGCGACGTTCCCGGCGCGCTTCCTGCTGATCGCGGCGATGAACCCGTGCCGTCGGGAGCAGAGACAACCGTGTGGTCGGGCTCCGCTAAGGAGAGTTGTCAGCGTGAAGTGCTTCGTCGCAGGCAGACGCATCCGTGTGGATGCCGCGTCGGCCTTTCTCACTCTCCTGCTCGCGGCGTCGCTGGTCGGCTGCGCAACGAATGATGGGGCCGCTGCTGGAACGCCGCGACTGGTTTCAACATCAGCACCCTCCTCTACCCCTGCCCCGAGTACGACACCTGAACCGATCGCCTCGGCGACGGTCGTTGCCACGAGCCGCCCCGGGGGAGCCACGGCATCCCCTGGTGCAGCATCGCCAACGGAGACGTGGCAGGTGACAAACGTCGTCGACGGTGACACGGTCGACGTCGTCTCCTCGACCGGCCAGAAGGAGCGCATCCGCGTCATCGGGATCGACACGCCGGAGCGGGGCGAGTGCGGTTTCGCTGACGCTGCCGCTGCGCTCAGCCGCATCGTCGAGGGCAAAGTCGTGACTCTCGTGCCCGGCGCGCGGGACAACCGGGACGCTTACGGCCGCCTCCTCCGGTACCTCGATGTCGAAGGTCGGGACGCTGGGCTGGAGCTGATCCAGGCCGGACACGCGATCGCCCGATACGACAGCCGCGACGGCTATGGACGGCACCCGCGAGAGGCGGCGTATGTCGCCGCGGATGCTGCGAGCCCAAACGCGTGTGGCCGCGTCTCCGCGAGTGCGCCGACGGCACCTCCACCTGCAGCAACCGCGGTGGCCCCAGTGCAGGTGTTCCGCAACTGTGCGGATCTGAACGCCATCTATCCGGGCGGCGTGGCCCGAGTTGGTGTGACAGGGAACACGGTCTCGGGTTCGCTCCGTCCGTTCGGCATCACTCCCCTCTTCGATGACGCGCTGTACGAGGCGAACCGCGCCCGCGACGGAGATGCGGACGGGATCGCCTGCGAGAAGTAGGCGTGCTCACGAGGCGGCACGCAGCTCGGCGATCCTCCGGAATACGGTCCTCTCGGAGAGTCCGAGGCGCGTGGCGATCTCGGTCGGCCGGCATCCCTGGCGAGCCAGTGCTTCGAGGTCGCTGCAGACGTCCGATACCGTCCACTCCCGCCAGCCGCAACTGTCGTCGATGCAGAACAGCACGGCCGCGAGGCGCCCATTAGCGCCGGCCTGCAACTCTTCCGACAGGAAGTTGCCGCAGCCACGCGGACAGTACTCGGCGTACTCGCGCTCAACGCCAGACAGCCGGGGTTCACCGTAGATGCGTCCACGCGATCTCACAGCGGGTCTCCACGCAGCGCGGCGTCAGCGCACGCGTCGCACAACTGACCGGGCTCTGCTACCGGAGTGCCGCAGCCGTCATCGCACGTTGGTGACAGGTGGAGGGTTGAGGGTTGTGGAGGGTTTTCCGAAAACTCTTCTTCGCGAGGTTCGTCATGGAAAAGTTCCTGCAAATTGCCCTCTAACCCTCCACCCTCCACCCGTGCGAGCAGCCCGATCCCCGTGTAGACGTTGCCGCGCTTGGTGCTCTTTCTCGTGAACCGCTCGCCCACGCGGCGACCGAAAGTCGTCGTCGTCAGCCGCTCCCGGGCCGGCATGCCGAGGCGCTCGGCCCAGGCGGCGTACTCGGCGTAGAGCGCGGACGCGCCCACCGAGCAACCGTCCGCTACGACGCACTGGGATGCGATGAAGTCGGCGAGCGGGTCGGACTCCGCACGGTAGGTTTCCGTGGCGACGAGCACGCTGCGCGGCGGGTCGAGTCCCCGAACCTTCCAGTCGATGGCACCGCGAACCGCCCATGCCAGGATGCCGGGCAGTTCCTCGGCAAGCCGCCGCTCCAGGAACGGGTCCCGCTCCTTCTCCGCGAAGACGCGCTCGAAGCGGATCAGCTTCACCCGTCGCTAGAACCCCTCTGAGTCGTCATGCACAACGGGGAGGTGGTTCACGGCCAACCAGAACTTCGCCACCGGCGTGAACTCGAACGGGGGCGCGTACTTCGGGTTCGCGGTGATCGGGTCAGCCCCGGTCATCGCCTTGATGCGCGCCTCGTTGAGCCGCGCCCCGTCGTTTGTCTCAGAACTCGTCACCAGGCGCTTGCCCGGCAGCAGCGCCAGTTCCGGTGTGAGCTGCGAGCGTCCAACGAGTTCGAACGCGCTGAACGGCAAGTTCAGGGCGTAATCGCCGGCAAGCCGCCGGAGCATGTTCAGCAGCACGGACTTCCCGTTGCCGCCGTTCCCGAACAGAAGGAACAGCGCGTGCTCGGTGACGTCGCCGGTGAGCGAGTAGCCGATGGCACGTTGCACGAAGGCGATCAGCGCCTCGTCGCCGCTGAAGATCTCGTGCAGGAACCGCTCCCACCGCGGGCACTCGGCGTCGGGCCGGTAGGGGATCGGGATGGCGAGGGTGATCCGGTCTTCCGGACGGCCCGGTCGGAGCGCACCGGTGGCGAGGTCGACGACGCCGTTCTCCACGGCGATCACGTCGGTCTGCGCGTCCCACGACTCGCCTCGGTCGGCGATCCCCGCTTCGGCCTTGGCGAGCTCAATCATCGCGTCGAGGCGCTGCCGCGACTCCGACGAGACGGCATGCCGGAGGCTCTTCTTGCGCCGCTCGTCATCGGCGATCTCGGTCGCAGCGCGGAGCCGCGCCCGCGCGATCTCCTTCGCCAGCAGGCGGACCTCGGACACATGGTCGGCGATCCAGCGGTGCTCACCCCAGATGAGCCAGCGCTTCAGCCGATGGTCGAAGACGACCTTGTCGCGGTACGTCTCCGCGAACGCCTCGGCGTTGCCCGCATCCGTCTCCATGAACCGGGTCAGCGCGAGTTGCGGCGGCGCGCCACCCGGGCCGACGCGGTTGGTCGGATCGAAGAACTCGGAGCGCCCGGAAAGGGCCGTCGCGACCGTCCGCTCCCCGTAGGTCTGAGCACCGTGCCGCTCATCCCACTTGTCCCGCATCAGCCCGGACTGCCGGAACAGCCGGTCGATGCGGGCCTGGTCGGGGCCCGTCCAGAAGGCGAGGAGTCCGCACAACGCGAGGTCGGCCTCGCTCTGCGAGTCGTACGCGGTCGTGTCACCCGACCACAGGGCCGCGAACTTCGAGCCGTTCGACGCTGCCTGCGCCCGGCGAATCAGCTCGTCGTCGGCAAGGTGCGAGTGGATCGGCCGGGGTGACGGCGCAGGAGCCGGGGACCCCTCGAACACTCGCGCGTGGAGCGCAGCGAGTTCGGCCGTCCGCTCGCTAATCTCGCTCGGCGTGCCGGAAAGCCGCTCGCCGGTCATCGTGAAGAAGCGCCCCTCGGCGTACATCTCGACTGGGCCCTTGCGCCTGCGCGTCCCGGGCAGCGTGCCGCGCACGATGACGTGAACGCCCATGCCTGACGGGCTGATCTCCGTGTAGCTCCGGAGCTGCGCGACGATCTCGGTTGCCCAGGGCTCCAGCGTGCCGGCCTCGGGGTCGCGGCAGCCGTCGAGGTCGACGCCGACATAAGAGTCATGGGGGGTGAACACGAAGCCGGTGCCGTCCGTGCCAGGACAGGCGAGCGCCTCGGCGAACGTGCCCCAGGTGGCTGCGTCTGTCGTGGAGGCGAGCGTGCCACTGAGGGGGTTCAGCGGCTGCTTCGTGGGCTTCGCCCGGTCGGGAACCTGCACGAGCCGCCACCCGACCCACTGCGGGAGTTCGCGAAGTTCAGCGGGTATGCTGTCGGGACTGAACGGGGATCGCGCGGCGGGGTAGGCGCTCATGGCTTCGACCGCCGTCCCGGACGAAGCACGAACACCCGGCGAACCGGCTGCACGTTGGCGTAGTCATTACTCGCACGGATGCCCGTGCCGCTACCACGGCGACGGGCGGCGCGCGTGCACGTGCGCGGAGGCGACGGTGACGTGCTACCAGCGGCGCATCTCGGGGCCGCTGCTCGACTGCTTCGACTTGTTCATCGAGGTGTCGCACGTGGGGTACTGCGAGCTGACTGA
Organism: Chloroflexota bacterium; assembly: GCA_016875695.1. GTDB lineage: Bacteria > Chloroflexota > Dehalococcoidia > UBA2979 > UBA2979 > SHYP01. The sequence continues at coordinate 10,856 of VGPB01000028.1, forward strand.
CGACGCGACGGGGGACCCGTCCGAGGCGGTGCGCGCGGTGCAGGGCCGGCGGTTTGCAGGCACGGGCTACGTAACGAACGCGGAGATGGGGCCGCTGGAGGTGCGCGAGCACTGCCAGGCGCGGCTCGCCGAGCGCGCGCAGCCGCTGCTCGCCGCGGCGATGGAGCAGCTGGCCCTCTCGGCGCGCGCGTTCCATCGCGTGCTGAAGGTCGCACGGACGGTCGCGGACCTCGCGGGGTCGAAGACGATCGAGGCGGCGCACCTCGCCGAGGCGGTGCAGTACCGGCGGCGCGGCAGCGACTAGCAGGAGCGCGCGTGCCGTACCTGCCGTTTCGCGCGGAGTTCAGCGAGCTCGCCATCGTCGACCTGCATCGGCGGCTCGACGCGACGCGCTGGCCGGAGGTGCCGTTCGCGAGCGGGTGGGCGGCGGGCACGGAGGACGTGCCGCTGCGCGCGCTCGTGCGCTACTGGCGGTTCGAGTTTGACTGGTTCGCGGTGCAGCGGTGGCTGAACGGCTTTGCGCACCTGCGCGGGCCGATCGGCGAGCAGGAGGAGCTGCACTGCGTGGTGCTGAGTGGCACGGGAGGACGGGGCGCTGCGCCGGGGGGCGCGCCGCGCGTGCCGCTGCTGCTGCTGCACGGCTGGCCGGGGTCGCTCATCGAGCTGCTGCCGGCGGCGGAGCGGCTCGCGGGCGGGGTCGAGGGCGTCGCGTTCGACGTGGTTGTGCCGTCGCTGCCGGGGTTCGGCTTCTCGGACGCGCCGCGGCAGCCGGGGATGCACCCGGGGCGCATCGCGGAGCGCATGCACGCGCTGATGCAGGGGCTGGGGTACGAGCGCTACGGGGTGCAGGGCGGCGACTGGGGCGCGCACATCGGGGCGCGGCTGGCGCGAGCGCACCCGGAGGCGGTGCTGGGGCTGCACCTCAACTTCCCGGCCGGGCTCGTGCCGCCCGCCGGCGAGCCGGATGCCGAGGAGCGCGCGTGGCAGCAGGCGATGGCGCGCTGGTGGGCGGCGAAGGGGGCGTACAGCCGGCTGCAGCGCACCCGGCCGCACTCGCTCGGCTACGCGCTGACGGACTCGCCGGTCGGCCTGCTCGCGTGGCAGCTGGAGAAGTTCTGGGCGTGGTCGGAGCACGGTGACGACCTGTGGGCGACGCTCGACCGGCAGCTGGTGCTGGCGAACGTGACGCTGTACTGGCTCACGAAGTGCGCGCTCCCGGCCGCGCGCACGTACTTCGAGGCGGAGCACGAGCAGCCGCCGTGGGTCGCGGCGCGCTGTGAGGTGCCGACGGCGTTCGCTCGCTACCCAGGCGAGCCGTGGGGCGTGCCGCGCGCGGTTTTCGAGCGGTCGTACCGGCTTGAGCGGTGGAGCGAGCCGCCGCGCGGCGGTCACTTCGCTGCGCTGGAGCAGCCGGAGCTGTTCGCCGCAGACGTCGCGGCGTTCTTCGCGGGCCTGCGCTGAACGGAGCGCTACGCGTCGAGCTCCGCGGCCGCCGTCGCGGATGCCGCGTCGCCGTGCGCGTGTTCCGGCGCAGCGCCGAGATCCGGTGCGGGCGCGGGCGCGCGGTAGCGCGCGCGTAGTGCGACGAGGATCAGGCCGGCGCCCAGCAGCTCGAGCGTCTCCTCGGCGACTGGCGCGACGCCGGCGACCGCGGCGAACGCATCGACGACGATCGAGCCTGCGCTCGCCGCGACGCCGACGAGCAGCGGCAGCAGCACCGCGCGCGGCTGGTTCCACAGCTCGTGGCCGTATACGACGACCAAGGCGACGGCGCCGAAGACGTACGCGAGCATGAACACGTCGTCGTTATGGTTGACAGGTCCCCAGCGCCACGCCTGCGCGTCGGACCACCGCCCGAGGCGCTCGTGTAGGCTCAACGCTTCATCGAACGACAGCATGAGCATGCCGAGGGCGATCAGCACCCACAACGGCGAGCGGTTGCGACCGTCCCGCCAGTAGCGTAACGCGTAGCCTGCGGCGCCGAGCAGCAGGAGCGTGCCTGCGACCTCGGAGAAGGTGTCCTTGCCCATCGCTCGTCCCTACCGCCGGTCCCGGCCGGAGGCTGCTCCGCGCGCGTCGAGTAGCGCTTGAGTGTTCGGCACGCCGCGGTGCGCGTCGCGCTAGGTGTGCGGGGGAGCGGCGACGATCACCGCGTACGCGCGCGTGAAGGCAAGCGCGCCGTCGAGGTAGACGCGGAAGCTGAGCGCGCCGGCCTGTGACAGCGCGAAGTACGGCCGCCACGCGAGGATGGAGACGGGCGGCACGTCGGCGTGCGGGGCGCCGGGCGCGGTGATTGTCCCGGCAACGAGCTCGTACTCGGCGCCGCCCGGGTCCTGCATCGTGAGCCGCACGTCGAAGGCGCGGCCGGTGTGCGCGGGCTCGTGCTCGACCTCCACGACGACCCACGGGTCGGCGACGTCAGGCAGCTCGTCGACCTCGAAGGCGTGCACGATGCCGCCGAGCGTGAGCAGCGGTCGCCCGAAGCGGGGTTGCGGCAGCTCGGCCTTCTGCAGCGCGATGGTGAAGCTGAGCACCGGCACGCGCGGGAGCGTAGCACTGCGCGAGCGGGCGGGCGGCGTGCAGGCGGTGGGGGCGGCACAGTATCATCGGGGCACGGAGCGACGCGTGATGAACGGCGTGCGACACGCGGCGCGGCCAGCGCATTGGGGTCTTGCGCGTGCCCTCGTAGCTCAGCGGATAGAGCACCGGCCTCCGGAGCCGGGTGCGCAGGTTCGAGTCCTGCCGGGGGCACCACGTCACTCGCCGCAACAGGCACGGGCTAATGCCGGCGGAGCTGTCGCAGCGCCGAGTGCGGGCCGCATGAACGGTCGCGCCCGGAATCGCGAGGTCGTGGGCGCCTCGCGCTGGTTCGACGCGCTGGGGATCGTCGCCGGCGCAGCGCTGGCCGCGGGGCTGGTGGCGACGTGGCGCGCGGGCGACAGCGACGGTGAACGCGCGATGGCGCTGGCGGTGCTGGTCGGCGTGGGCGTCGTGCTCGTGCTGGTGTGGCGCTGGTTCGCACGACTGCAGGTCGAGGTGGACGAGCGCGCGCTGCGCTTCCGCTTTGGGCCGGTGCGCTGCACTCTGGATGCCGAGCGGATCGCTGGCGTGACGCCGCAGGCGTACCGCTGGTGGCGGTTCGGCGGGTGGGGCTTGCGGTTCGCGCGTATCGAGGGCCGGCTGGTGCGCGCGTGGAGCGTGCCGTTCGTGCGGAGTGGGGTGGCGGTGGAGACCACGGACGGGCGGCAGTACTACGTCTCCAGCCGCGCGCCGGAGGCTCTGGTGCACGCGGTGCGCGCGCTGGGCGAGCGGCGCGCGGGATGAGCGCAGAGCGACGCCGCCAGCAGCGGCGCGAGCGGCAGCGTGCGCGCCGCGCGGGCCAGGCGCCGCGCTACCAAGCGTCAGCGACGGGGGATGTGCCGCTGCCGGGCGTGTTGGGCTGGGCGCAG
>VGPB01000029.1 GCA_016875695.1 Chloroflexota bacterium
CCGCCACCGTGGCTGCCGCCGCCCGCGACGCCGTTACGCTCGCCCTCGGCGCGACGCTGCCTGCCCTCCCCGAGTCGCCCGTGCCGCTCACGCTCGCCTGCGCCTTCCCGCGCGGCGGGCGTGGCGACTGGCTCGTCGAGAAGGCCACCGAGCTCGGCGTTGCGCAACTGCTCCCGCTGGACGCGGACCGCTCTGTGCTGCAGCCCGGCGCCGGCCGCCACGAGCGCTGGCGCCGCATCGCCATCGAGGCAGCCGAGCAGTGCGGCCGCGCCGTCGTCCCCGCGTTCGGCGGCGCCCCACCCCCGGGCGCGCTCGTCGTCGTCGCCGAGCCGAGCGCTGCCCTCGACGCTCGCGCCGCGCTCGCGACCGTCCCCACGCCGCAGGCCATCGTGCTGCACATCGGCCCCGAGGGCGGCTGGACCCCGGACGAGCTCGCGCGCTTCGTCGCAGGCGGCGCCCACCTGGTCGCGCTCGGCCCCCGCCTCATGCGCGTCGAGACCGCCGCGCTGGTCGCCGCCGCGCAGCTGCTGGCGCTCACCGGCGGGCTGTAGATTCCGGGCCCCTCACGAACCCCCGTGCTACCATCGACCCTCCACTAGCAGGCGATCCGCGCCGCTCGCGGCGCCGACTGAGTGGCAGCCGACCGAGTGGCAGCCGACCGAGTGGCAGCCGACCGAGGGGCAGGCGCGCGGGGTGGTCAACGGGCTCGCGATCTTCACCGGCAACGCCCACCGCTCCTTCGCCGAGGACGTCGCGCGCCACCTCGAGATGCCCCTCGGCAACTGCGAGGTCTTCGAGTTCTCGAACGAGAACACTTTCGTGCGCTTCCTCGACAACGTCCGCGAGCGCGACGTCTTCCTGGTCCAGCCGATCGTCCCGCCCGTGAACACGCGGCTCATGGAGCTGTTGATCATGATCGACGCCGCCAAGCGCGCGTCCGCCGGCCGCATCACCGCCGTCATCCCTTACTACGCCTACGGCCGCTCCGACAAGAAGGACCAGCCGCGCGTGCCCATCACCGCCCGCCTCGTCGCCAACTTCATCGAGGTCGCCGGCGCCAGCCGCGTGCTCACCGTCGACCTCCACGCCGGCCAAATCCAGGGCTTCTTCAACATCCCGCTCGACGAGCTCACCGCGTACCCGCTGCTCTCCAATTACTTCCGCACCGTCAACCTCGCCGCCCCGGTTGTCGTCGCCACCGACGTCGGCGGCGCGAAGGGGGCGCGCAACGTCGCCTCTCGCCTCGGCGCCGACCTCGCCATCGTCAACAAGCGCCGCACCGACAATCACGAGCGCGCCGAGGCGCTCACCCTCATCGGCGACGTCTCCGGCCGCGACTGTATCATCGTCGACGACGAGATCCTCACCGGTGGCACCATCGCCTCCTCGCTCCGCCTGCTTCAGCAGCGCGGCGCTTGCACCATTCACGTCGCCTGCATCCACCCGCTTTTCGCCGACCGCGCCTACGAGTTGCTCGACACGCCCGACATCGCCGAGCTCGTGTTCACCGACACGGTCCCGCTGCGCCGCCCCTTCCAGCGCGTGCCCACCCGTACGCTCTCGATCGCCCCGCTCATCGGCGATGCCATCTACCGCATCCATACCGGCGGCTCCGTCGGCCAGCTGTTCCAGTGAGGGCGCTGGCAGTGCACCCGCGCCCGGTGAATACAATGGATGCGCGATGCGGCGCTCCCACGCCGCCGGCGTAGCCAACCGCCGATCCTGCTCGCGCTCGCTTTGTGGCGCGAAGGCGGGGAGTGAGGGTCCCATGCTCAACGTCCTCCGCAGGTTCGTCGGCGATTCCAATGATCGCGCGCTCAAGGAGTACTGGCCGCTCGTCGCGCGCGTGAACGAGCACGCCGACGCCACGGCCGCGCTCTCCGACGACGCGTTGCGCGCACTCACCGCGGAGCTCCGCGCGCGCGTCTCGGGCGGCGCCGCGCTCGACGAGGTGTTGCCCGAGGCGCTCGCCGTCGCCCGCGAGGCGATCGCGCGCGTCACCGGCGAGCGCGCGTTCGACGTGCAGGTGCTCGGCGCCATCGCGTTGCACCGTGGCACCATCACCGAGATGAAGACCGGCGAGGGCAAGACGCTCGTCGCGGCGCTCTCGCTCTACCTCAACGCGCTCGCCGGACAGGGCGCCCACCTCGTCACCGTTAACGACTACCTCGCGCGGCGCGACTCGCAGTGGTACGGTCCCGCGCTGCACGCGCTCGGCCTCAGCATCGGCGTGTTGCAGCACGACCAGGCCTATGTCTATACGCCCGGGCGCGTCTCGGAGCAGGGCGGATACGAGCACCTGCTGCCCGTCTCCCGTCGCGAGGCGTACGCCGCCGACATCACCTACGGCACCAACAACGAGTACGGCTTCGACTACCTGCGCGACAATATGGCGCAGACCCTCGAAGAGAAGGTCCAGCGCACGCGCCACTACGCCATCGTCGACGAGGCCGACAGCGTGCTCATCGACGAGGCGCGCACCCCGCTGATCATCTCCGGCCCGCAGCAGGAAGACCTCTCGATCTACCCCCGCTTCGCGAAGCTCGTGCCGTCGCTCGAGCGCGACGTGCACTACGTCGTCGAGGAGCGCACGCGCTCTGTCCACCTCACCGAGGCCGGCGTCGACGCGCTCGAGCGCGGCCTGCGCGTCGACAACATCTACTCGCCCGAGAACTTCCGCCTCACCCGCTACATGGAGGCCGCGCTCAAGGCGCAGATTATCTACCAGCGCGACCGCGACTACGTCGTCAAGGACGGCGAGATCGTGATCGTCGACGACTTTACCGGCCGCCTCATGGAAGGCCGCCGCTGGTCCGACGGCCTGCACCAGGCCGTCGAGGCTAAAGAGAGCGTGAAGATACAGCACGAGTCCATCACCTACGCCACCATCACCCTGCAGAACTTCTTCCGCATGTACGAGAAGCTTGCCGGCATGACCGGCACCGCCGTCACTGAGGCCGAAGAGCTCGCCGAGATATACAAGCTCGAGGTGCTCACGATCCCTACGCACCGCCCGATGATCCGCGAGGACCTGTCGGATCTCGTCTATGCTACGCAGGACGCGAAGTACCGTGCCGTGGTTGACGACGTCGTCGAGAAGCACGAGGCTGGCCGCCCCGTGCTCGTCGGCACCGTCGCCATCGAGACGTCTGAGTACCTGTCGGACCTGCTGCGCCGTCGCGGCGTCGAACACGAAGTGTTGAACGCGAAGCAGCACGCGCGCGAGGCCGCGATCGTCGCGCGCGCAGGCCAGCACGCCGCCGTCACCATCGCCACGAACATGGCGGGTCGCGGCACCGACATCAAGCTCGGCGACGGCGTCGCCGTGCTCGGCGGCCTGCACATCATCGGCACCGAGCGCCACGAGTCGCGTCGCATCGACAACCAGCTGCGCGGCCGCTCCGGCCGCCAGGGCGACCCTGGCTCATCGCGATTCTTCGTCTCGTTCGAGGACGAGATCATGCGCCGCTTCGCCCCGGATTGGCTACCCGGCCTCATGTCCAAGCTCGGCATGGAGGACGACCAGCCGCTCGAGTCGCGCATGGTCACGCGCGCCATCGAGACCGCCCAGCAGAAGGTCGAAGCGTATAACTTCGACATCCGCAAGCACGTCGTCGAGTACGACGACGTGATGAACACGCATCGCGACGTGATCTACGGCGAACGCGATCGCGTGCTCGCCGGCGAGTCGCTGCAGGACACCGTGCGCACGATGATCGACGAGGAGATTGAGGCGATGGTCCAGGCGCACCTCGGCTCCCCGCCGCGCGACGTCGAGGGCGGCCTCGCCGCCCTCGAGGCGGTCCTCCCCCTCGACGACGACCTGCGCGCCGCCGACGACCTGGACGGGCGCCCCACCGAGGGCATCATCGAGCAGGCGCTCGAGCTCGCCGAGCGCCGCTACGCCGAGCTGGAGGCCGAGCACGGCGAGGACGCGCAGCGCCTCATCGAACGTGTCGTCGTGCTGCGCACCATCGATCAGCTGTGGGTGCTGCACCTCACCGCCGTCGACGAGATGCGTCAGGGCATCGGTTTGCGCGCGTACGGCAGCACCGATCCGCTCGTCGCCTACAAGCGCGAGGCGCACGACATGTGGGAGCAGTTGCTGGAGAACATCCGCAGCACGGTCGCGCGCCAGATCTTCCACGCGCGCGTCGTCCCCGGCGAGCAGCCGGCCCCCGCGCGCCGCCCTGCGCGCCTGCAGGAGAGCGGCCCCACCGACACCCCGGGCGTCCCTGCCGCCGCGGGCGGCGCCGCCACTGCGACCGCTACGCGCACCGCGCCCGCGCAGGCCGTGCGCAAGGTCGGCCGCAACGAACCGTGCCCCTGCGGCTCCGGGCAGAAGTACAAGCGCTGCCACGGCCTGAACGCGTAGCCCGCCCAGCACCATGCCGCGCCGCGCCGCCGCGCCCCCGCCTCGCCCGGCCCCAAGCGATCCGGCCGCCGAGCCGCTCGACCCGCCTGCCGGCGTTGCCTGCTTCCTCGACGCGCTCGATAGCGGCACCGACTGGTACCTCAGCCTGCTCGCCGTGATCGCGCGCTGGACCGCACCCGATGAAACCGTGGGCGGCGTCACCTACCGCTACCTGCTCGCCGGCGAGGCCTTCGACTGGCTGCGCCTCGCCGCCCGCCTGCTCGCCGCTGCTGCCGCCCGCGTCCCACCCGCCGAGGCCGAGCGCCTCCTGTTCCACGGCGAGCCCCCCGACGGCTCCGACGAAGACGCCTTCGCGCGCGCCATCGGCCCGGCGAAGCATCGCGCGCACCTCAACTTCCAGTACGGCGTCGTCGTCGAGGAAGCGCTGCTGCTCACCGCCGAGCAAGAACTGCACAAGGCGCGCACTGTCGACGGCCCGCGCGCGGAGCCGCCCGACGTGCTCGCCTACGAGCGCATCTACGGCCAGCCGCTCGCGGTGCTGCTGCAGCTTTTCCGCGCCGAGACCGGCTGCGCGCTCACCGAGCGCATCCGTTACGATGACTGGCAGGCATTCACCTACTGGTGCTCAAAGTACCGCTTCCGCACCGGCGAGCCCGCGCGCGTTGCTTCCGACACCCGCAAGGCGCTCGCCCTGCTCTCCCGCCTCCGCGCCGACCACCGCGCCACCCTCCCCTTCCCCCCACCCCCCGACGTCATCGACGCTCGCGCCTTCGCTTCGGAGGAGTAGCGCCCGCTTCAGGTCGTCACCAGGGAAGAAGCGCGGCGCACCTGATGCGCAGTGTGCGATCTGTTTTGCGTGCGCCAGCCGGGCTGCCGGGTGCACCGGTGCACCCGCTCGGTATGCGTTGCCATCGCTGAGTGAGACCGGACATGCACCGGCCCACGCGAGCGTTGCGCGTGGGCCGGTGCAGGGCGCAGCCACGCTGCAGAAGTGGGGCGTGCGCGGCTGCCTAAGACTCTCGCCACGGCGCAGCCGCATCACCTTCCTCCTCGCTGAGCGTTTCGACGTGGCGTCGCATACGACGCCTACAACGGGCATGCGCGCCTCGGACCTCCGGTCGTGCGGCTCATGGGAGCCGCCGTTGTGATAGCTGCGCGTCCGCACGGATATGGTGGTACATCACCACCAAGTGCAGCCGCGCGACTGCGATTCCGGGGGAAGCGGCGCGCAGCCCGGCTGCAGAAGGGTGGGTGGGCGGGCCTTCCTCAGACTCTGGCCGCGGCGCAGCCGCGTCACTCGCTCCTCGCGCTGGTCGGGCCATCGGCTGCCCACTCGCCGCGCGGCCGTGGCGCCTCGCCGAGGTGCACGACCTCGGTCCTCGCGTGCGTACAGCTCTGCGAGCAGCCGCCGATGGCAGCGCGCTGCGCTCGCCTCCGCGCACAGCAGCGCTACCACCTCGCGACCCGCGACGAAGTCCACGAGCCGCGCGCTCATCGCGCGCTCCTCGGCCAGCTGCGCGTACGCCGCAGCGTACGCGTTCCAGTCGTGCGAGGCGCGGTACGCGCGAAATACCGCGTCGCTCGGCGCCAGCTCAGGCGCGTGCACGTACGCGATGCGCTCGTACGTCCCCAGCACGAAGCGCAGGTCGTCGCGCCGCGCGTACGCCGAGAGCTGCGAGCTCGCCCGAAGCCGCATGTCCACCAGTAGCTGCACTCGGGCGCCGCGCAGCAGCCCGACGAACTGCTCGAGCCCCTTCGTCGCGAACCCGATCGTGCACAGCTGCGTGGCGCGCGCTCGCCACCGACTACGGCGCTACACGTCGCGCTCTGCGCGCCAGCGCGCGATCCAGCCGGCGTGCTCCGCCTCGTGGCCGCTGCGCAGCGCCGCCTCGCCGTACCGCGACGCGTCGAGTCCGCGCTCCGTTGCCGCGGCGATCGCGTCGAGCCGCCGCCGCCGCGACGCGTCCAGCTCCCAATGCGCTTGGCCCGGCGACAGCTCCCGCCGCAGCGCGTGCCCCAGCGCGTTGTACGTCGCATCCTGCTCGTACGTCATGCGCCAGGCGGACTCGTACCCCGTCGAGATACGCGCCACCTTGCTCGCGCGCACGTCGTCTCACAGCCAAGGTGCAGCAGGTGGTCGCGTATCGACCAGCCGTCGAGCGAGCGCTCCGTCAGTAGCTCGTCGCTCACGCCATCGATCGTTTCGAGCAATTGCGCGCGCTGCACCTCGTAGTGCCGCCGCAGCGCCTCGCGATCCTCCGCCATTGCCCCGCTCCCTAGCGCGCGATTGTCGCCGTTACCCGCCCCACCGCCACGAGCGTCCCTGCCGCGTCGCGTACGTCCACCTGCACGAATGCGATGCTGCGCCCTACGCGCAGCACCCGACCCTCCGCCGTCACGTTCGAGGTGGCCGCGTCCAGGTAGCTCACGCCCAGGTCCGTCGTCGCCATCCCGCGCCACGGCGGCTCGTCGGCGCCGCGCGTCGAGCGGATCGCCACGCCCGCCGCCGCGTCCACCAGCGAGGCGATCGCCCCGCCGTGCATCACCTCCGCGCGCAGCGTCCCCAGCGCCGGCGTCATCGCGAGGCCCATCAACGAGCGCCCGCCGCCGGCCTCCAGCACGTGGATGCCCAGCGTGCGCCACAGCGGCAGCGGCACCTCCCCGCCCGGCCACCTCTCGGCATCGCGCGCCTCGCCCGTCATCGCCGTCCCCTCCACGTGCCTTAGCGCTCGAAGCGCATCGTCCCCAGGAACCGCTCGAAGTCCGCGCGTCGCTCCGGCGGCTCGGCGAACGACACGACGTCGACGCACCCGCCCGCGGCCCGCTGCACCAGCACCACCAACCTCGTCACCGTTTCGCGCAGCGACTGTCGCGCCTGAACGCCATTGACGGTGATCGTGGCGGCGGCCGTGAATCCCGTCGCCACAGCGCCGCTTCCCGCCGGTACGCACGGCGTCCTCACGAGCGCGAGTGGAGGCGCGCCCGCTCGATCTCCGAACACGGTCACATCCAGGCTTTCGAAGCGCATCATGCCGGCGTCTGAACCGGGTGCTGAGGACGCTGTAAGCGCCTGCATAAGCTCGACGGCCACCCTGCCGAGGTCCGGCACCGCGCGATCTAGCGCGGCGGGCTGCGTCAACTCGGCGGAACCGAAGCGTAGCGGCTTCCAGCCCGGCGCCGTCGCCGCGCGATAGCTGGCGTCGTCGTACCCCGTCCATCCGCTCGGCACGTTCGAGCCGCCGCCGCCGCACCCGACGGCGAGCGCCCACGCCGCGACGAGCGTCGCCACTTGCGCACCCAGCCGGTGTTGAGACCACTCGCTCACGCGCGCGAGCCTAGCACTCTTCCGCTCCGGCTCCCCCTCGCTCCGTCCCGGGGAGAGCGGGCGGGGGGTGAGGGACACGCAACGCGGCCCCGCGCAAGCGGGGCCGCCTGCTCCGGCGTGCGTTCGAGACGCGCTACGCCGACTTGGTCTCGATCTGCTTCGGGCGCGCCTTCTCAGGCATCTCGATCGCCAGCGTCAGCACGCCGTCCTTCAGCTCGGCGTTCACCGGCGCGTCGTACACGATGCCCGGCAGCGCGATGCGTCGGCTGACCGCGCCCCAGCGCCGCTCGCGCCGGTAGAAGCGCTCGTCTTTCGTCTCGTGTTCATCGCTGTGCTCCGCCTTGATCGAGAGCACGCCGTCGTTCACCTGGACGTCGACGTCTTCCTTCTTGAAGCCCGGCAGCGACGCGCGCACGACCAGCTTCCCCTCCTTCTCGGAGATGTCGACCGCCAACGTGCCCTCCTCCAGCGCCAACGTCGAGTCCCGGAACGCCGAGTCGTCGAACAGGCGCTCCATCATCTGCCGGATGTTCCCGAACGCCCCGTCGAAGGGGTCCCGACGCACGATATCCGCCACCGTCGAACCTCCTTGGTCTTCCCGCGCCGCCTCCCGGCGCTCCACCTGCGCGCTGCTTCGCGCGCCTACTGGCCTTGTGCCTGCGAGCAACGTCACCGCGCGGCCGAGCGGGTCCCGGGTTTCGCCGCCGGCTACTGTTGCGTCTGCCCTGGTGACAGCAGCGTAGCCTTTCTTCTGTTGGCTCATCAGTATTCTTGATACATCGAGGATCAAGAAACATTGCAATGGGTCCACCATGCTGCTACATTGCTGCCATGGCAGACGACTATTATGCGCTTCTCGGCGTGAAACGCGACGCCTCCGAGAAAGACATCCGGCAGGCCTTCCGCCGCCTCGCGCGCCGCTACCACCCCGACGTGAATCCCAACAACCCGGACGCCGAGGCGCGGTTCAAGCGCGTCAACGAGGCCTTTGAGGTGCTCTCCAACCGCAACAGCCGCCGCAAGTACGACCGCTACGGCGAACAGTGGCAGCACGCCGACCAGATCGAGGCGATGCGCCGCCACCAGGCGGCCGGCGGCTTCGCGTCCGGCGGCCAGGGGGGCCAGTCTTTCTCGTTCGACTTCGGCGACCTGTCGGACCTCGTCGGCCGTAACGGCGGCCCCGCCGGCGGCCGCTCCGGTTCCATCTTCGACTCGCTGTTCGGCCGCGGCTCCGGGCGACGCCGCGGCCAGGACGTCGAGCACCACACCCGCGTTACGCTCGAAGAGGCCTACGGCGGCGCCACCCGCACCATCGAGGTACGCGAGGGCGAGGAGACCTGCCGCATCTGCGGTGGCTCGGGCCAGATCGGTTCCGCCACCTGCCACGCCTGCCGGGGCACCGGCTCCGCCGCGCCGCTGCGCCGCATCGAGGTCACCGTCCCGCCCGGCGTGCAGACTGGCACCCGCATCCGCGTCGCCAGCCAGGGCGCCCCGGGCCAGGGCGGCGGCCAGGCCGGCGACCTGTACCTCGTCGTCGAGGTGCTGCCGCACCCGCGCTTCGAGCGCGACGGCGACGACCTGCGCATCGAGGTCGACGTGCCAGTCGCCGACGCCGCGCTCGGCGGGGAAGTGCGCGTGCCGACGCTCAAGGGCCGCTCGCTCGCGCTCACCATCCCGCCCGGCACGCAGGGCGGCCGCGTCTTCCGCCTCGCCGGCCAGGGCATGCCGCGACAGAGCACGGCGGCCCAGGCCGCGCGCTTTGGCGACCTGCACGCGCGCGTGTGCCTCGTGCTCCCCGACCCGCTCACCGCTGAGCAGCGCCGCCTCTTCGAGCAGCTGCGCGACACCACGCGCGACGCCACGCGGGAGCAGGCGCCGCGCGCCACCGGGAGCGCCCCCGCAGGAAGCAGCAGATGACCGCCTCGCGCAACTTCGAGCACATCCTGGGCGGTAGCGCGCACGATGAGCCGCTGTTCCACATCTCCGTGGTCGCGCGCATGGTCGGCGTGCATCAGCAGACTCTCCGCGCCTACGAGCGCCAGGGCCTGCTCGCGCCCACGCGCACCGCGGGCAACCGCCGCATGTACTCGCCGCGCGACGTCGAGCGCCTGCGCCAGGTGCTGCGCCTCGTCACGGACCTCGGCGTCAACCTCGCCGGCGTCGACGTGATTCTGCGCCTCACCGAACAGATTGAGCACCTCCAGCGCGAGCTCGACGTCACGCGCAGCGAGCTCGCCCGCGCGCGTCAGGCCGGCGGCCGCTGATGCGCACGCAGCACGTCCGACTCCCCCTCGCCCCGCCAAGGGAGAGGAGGCCGGGGGGCGAGGGCTTTGCCCCTGAGCCTGCGCTGAGCCCGTTCGCGCGCGCTGCAGCACTCGCTGCCGTTACGCGCGCGGTGCGTGCGCGCCGCGCGCCGGCTCGTCTGAACCGGGGGCGTGGGCGCGTAGCCCCCGCAACAAGCGCGGGCGGGCGTGTCCTCCACCCCGGAGGGGTGACCACAAAAGAGAACGGAACGCGCGATGGAGCACTTCCTTTGGGGACTCTGGAACGTCATCAGCGCCTGCCCCGTGCTCATCGTCCACGTCTTCGGCGGCTGGGACCGCTTCCCTGTCTACAACACCGCACGCGACACCGGCTGGTACCAATTCGGCTTCCTGCTCGGCGCCCACTCCCTGTTCCTCGGCGCCTTCGACAACCACTAGCGGCGGCGCGCCAAGTAACGCACGATGACTGATATCACCGTCTCAATCAGCAGCTCGCCATTAGACGCGATCGCGACAGTGGGATCGGGCGTTGTCGGCGCAGTGGTCGGCGCGCTCGCGGTGCTCGCGGTCGACGCTCGGGAGCGGCGATCTCGCGGGGCGTCCCTCCGGCAGGCGATCGGCCTCGACGTGATGCGCAGCGCCGACGTCTATCAGTGGGTCGCGGACCACCGGAACGCAACGGCTACACCGCACTTCGGACTCACATGGAACACGGTCATGGGGGATGCAGGTTTGCACTTTCCAGACCAGCTGTTCGTGGACTCGTATCGCTGTACCGAGAGCGTGACCAATCGGAGCGCGCATACGAGGAGCTGGTCAATGGGGTCGCCGTTCACGACGACGATTCCTTGTGGAACGCGTACACGATCAACTTCAACCTCCGGCGCTGGACCTGCAATGCCGCGGTGTTTCGAGATGGCTGGGACCGTTACGACCGACAGCGGTGACGCTGGTTCAAGCGAATCGCTCGACGACCGTGGCGCGGGGGCTACACGAAAAAGCAGCAAGACGCGTGGCTTGCAAGCCTCCACGAGCGAGCCTCGGTTCTTCTGACAAAGCGATGTGGGTACGAGCTCGATGAGAACAGCAATCTGACTCGTTCACCGGCCCAGCTGGCCAGAGCGTTACAAGAGGTAACACCGAAATGATGCGTAACGACCGCTTCACCGAGCAGGCCCAGGCCGTGCTCTCTGTTTCGCAGGAGATGGTGCGCCAGCAGCGCCACACCCAGTGGGACGTCGAGCACGTCTTCCTCGCGCTCGTCCAGCTGAAGGACGGCGTCGCGCGCGACGTGCTGCAGCGCATGGCCGTCAACCCCGCCGCGCTCGCCGCGCGCTTGCAGGCGCACCTCGAACGCTCCCCGCGCGCCGGCTACGACGTCGTGCAGATCTACACCACCCCGCGCATCGTGCGCATGCTCGAGTCCGCCAACGCCGAGGCCGAGCGCCTGCAGGACGAGTACGTCTCCGTCGAGCACTTGCTCATCGCCATCGCCGACGAGCGCGATGGCGAGACCGCCAAGCTCCTGCGCGAGTTCCAGATCACCAAAGAGCGCGTCTACGCCGCGCTGCGCGAGGTGCGCGGCTCCGCGCGCGTCTCCTCGCCCACCGCCGAGTCGCAGTACCAGGCGCTCGCGCGCTACTCCACCGACCTCACGCAGCTCGCGCGTGACGGCAAGCTCGACCCCACCATCGGTCGCGACGACGAGATCGCGCGCGTCATGCAGGTGCTCAACCGCCGCACCAAGAATAACCCCGTGCTCATTGGCGAAGCCGGCGTCGGCAAGACCGCGATCGTCGAGGGTCTCGCGCAGCGCATCGTCGCCGGCAGCGTGCCGGAGCGCCTGCGCGACAAGCGCCTGCTCGCGCTCGACATCGGCCAGCTCGTCGCCGGCTCCAAGTTCCGCGGCGAGTTCGAAGAGCGCCTGCAGGCCGTCATGCGCGAGGTGCGGGAGGCGCACGGCGAGGTGCTGCTCTTCATCGACGAGCTGCACCAGGTCGTCGGCGCTGGCGGCGCTGAGGGCGCGATCGACGCGTCGACGATGATGAAGCCCGCGCTCGCGCGCGGTGAGCTGCACGTCATCGGCGCCACCACGCTCGAGGAGTACCGGAAGTACGTCGAGGCCGACCCCGCGCTCGAGCGCCGCTTCTCGCCCGTCTTCGTCGACGAGCCCACGCCCGAGGAGGCGGTTGCCATCCTCCGCGGCCTGCGCGCGAAGTACGAGGAGCACCACGGCATCAAGATCTCGGACGCAGCGGTCGATGCCGCCGTGCGCCTGTCGGCGCGCTACGTCACCGAGCGCCAGCTGCCCGACAAGGCGATCGACCTCATCGACGAGGCCGCCTCGCGCCACGTGATCCAGACGGAGTCCGTGCCGCCCGAGATGCGCGAACTCAAGGACCGCCTCGACGCAGAGCAGCGCGCGCTCGACGCCGCCGCTCAGCGCGCCGACTACAAGGAAGCCGCGCGCATCAAGCAGCGCGTGCTGCAGATCCAGCAGGAGTACGCCGCGCGCCAGTCCGAGTGGCGCAGCGACCACAACGTGTCCGAGGACGTGAGCGAGCAGGACATCGCTGCGCTCATCGCGCAGATGACCGGCATCCCCTCAGACAAGATGCTCGAGGGCGAGGCCGACAAGCTGCTGCACATGGAAGAGGCGCTGCACCAGCGCGTCGTCGGCCAGGACGCCGCCATCAACGCGCTCGCCGACGCCATCCGCCGCGCGCGCTCCGGCCTCAAGGACCCGCGCCGCCCCATCGGCTCGTTCATCTTTCTCGGCCCCACCGGCGTCGGGAAGACCGAGCTCGCCAAGGCGCTTGCCGAGTACCTGTTCGATGGCGACGACGCGCTCGTGCGCCTCGACATGTCCGAGTACCAGGAGCGCCACACCGTCTCACGCCTCGTCGGCGCACCTCCCGGCTACGTCGGCTACGAGGACGCCGGCACGCTCACCGAACGCGTCCGCCGTCGCCCCTACCAGGTCGTGCTCTTCGACGAGATCGAGAAGGCACACCCGGACGTGTTCAACACGCTGCTGCAGATCTTGGAGGACGGCCGCCTCACGGACGCGCACGGCCGCACCGCGGACTTCCGCAACACCGTGCTTATCCTTACGTCTAACCTCGGCACCAGCACCGGCCCGGCCGGCGCCATCGGCTTCCTCGCGCGCGCCCGCTCCGAGGGCGAGCGCGAGCAGCGCCATCGCTCGGTCGAGGACGCGCTCAAGCAGGCGTTCCGCCCCGAGTTCCTGAACCGCCTCGACGAGATCATCATCTTCGAGCCGCTCACCGAGACCGAGCTCACCCAGGTCGCCGGTCTGCTGCTCGACGAGGTGCGCGCCCGCCTCGCGGAGCGCCGGGTCTCCTTCGAGGTCACGTCGGCGGCCCGCGAGGCGCTGGTCAAGGAGGGCTACGACCCCACGTACGGCGCGCGCCCGCTCCGCCGCACCATCCAGCGCCGCCTGGAAAACCCGCTCGCGAAGCGCGTGCTCGCCGGCGACTTCCCGCCCGGCACCCACGTCCACGTCGACCTCGCGCCGACGGGCGACTTCACCTTCGACCGCATCGAAGCGCGCGAGGGTGTGCCGGCGTGATTAGGGAGCCTCGCCCTAGCCAGTACTGGGTCGGCGGACGGCTGCTCTTCGATAGGGACCGCCCCAACCTGCAGTCAGCGGTCGTCCCGGCTCCGGGCCCCACCTCGACCTCGTCCGGTGCGGAACTACTCGGTGAGATCTCGGTGCTCTCGTTGCTCTAGTACCCGGCTGTCCTCTCCCTACGCATCCGCTTCGCCCGCCTTGAGAGGCGAGGGTGGCGACGGGGCGTAGACGCCTAGCAGGGTGCTGAGAAACGGCTGGCGAGGGAGTTGTCGGAGGTCGGTCGGCGCGTAGGATGGGGCTGGCGTGGGCACAGCCTGGAGGTGCCCCGTGCGAGGCGACGCTGAGCGTCAGGCCAACATGCTGCTGGCGGTGACGCCTGACTCCTCCATCCCCGAGGATCATCTGATCCGCCGCATCAAGCCGACCGTCGAGTCGGTGCTGGCGCGGCTGTCGCCATTGTTCGACATGATGTACGCCGAGGGCGGCCGCCCCTCGATCCCGCCGGAGCACCTGCTCAAGGCGAGCCTGTTAATC
>VGPB01000030.1 GCA_016875695.1 Chloroflexota bacterium
CGACGCCGGACTCCCCGGGCACGCCCAACTAGGCGCGCGTTCCGGGCGCGCTACTCACGGCGTGCGCGGGGCTGCACGCGAGTACCGCGGTTCCATCGCGGCGTGCTCGTGCGCATGCGCGCCCGCGCGTATCATCGGGCGGTGCGTCGAGCCGTGAGTGACGACACGGTGAGGAACGAGGCGGAGGCGCCGCAGCCCGCAGCCGTCGAGGCGACACGACGCGCGCTGCTGGACCGCTTCGGCGCGGACTTCGTGGCGCTGGTCGACCACATGGGGCTCGTTAACCCGGTCCATATCGACGAGCTGCTGGCCGCGCGACCAGACGAGCAGGACAGACTTGGGATGGCCTGGCTGAGCGCAGCGACCGCGCTCGAAGCCGGCTGGGCCGCGCAGGCGCGGCGCGGAGGCGGGGCGCCCGTGAGCTTGGCTCGCTACATGGCGATCCGGCTGCCCTCCCCGCGCGAGGCGCTCCGCGCGCAGCAGGCCGGGCCGCCGCCGCCCGCGGTCCCGCCACACCCTGCAGCGGCCTCGGCCGCGCAGTCGCCGACGCCGCGCGAGCGCGAGTCGGCGCGGCGGCGCATCCGTCTGGAACGCGCGATCGTCGAGGCGCGAGACGCCCTGCTTCGCGTCGACGCACTGGACCGGCTGGTGGACGCCGACCGCCAGGCTGTCGTCGCGCAGCTTGAAGACGTCATGACGATGATCTCGATGCGTCTGCGCAGTGCGATGCCGGGCGGGGAGCCGGACTGAAGCTAGCGGTCGAAGAACCACCGCACACGATCGAACAGTCCGCCGCCGGCGCCGCCCTTGCGCGCGCGATGCCAGGCCGCCTCGGCGGATGGAATGCGCAGGATCCCGCGGGCGCGCTCCTGCAGCACGGCCAGCACCTCGCGCTCCTCGCCAGCGTCGAGCCAGTAGCCGTGCTCGTCTTCGCACATATCGAGTTCAACGTTGTGCGCGCGATAGTTGAACGCCGTCAGCGGCCGGGCGCAGACCGGGCAGCGCAGCTCGGACGCGCGTTGCGCGTAGTCGACCGTGCCCCGGCGCGCGTGCTCGCTGGCACGCGCCGCCTCGAGTTCGCCGAGCTCGTGCGCGTCCAGCCAGAACCCGCGGCACACAGGGCAGCGGTCCACCTCGATGCGCTGCACGCGCTCGGGGACAAACGCCGCGCCGTCGCGCGGGCAGACGAGAGCAGGGCGGGCGGTCACGAACGGTCCTTTCGCGCGCGGGCTCGGGCGGCTTGCGATCGTAGCGGATTGCGGTCGGGCGAGCGGGTGCGCGCCGACGGCGGCCCGCGACCGCGGCTGGCATGCGATTGGAAGCGCGGCCGGGCGTCCGTGACGCGATCGGGATGGCGCGGCCGCGACGATTCTCACGCCGGTCACGCCGGCTGGAGTCGCGGGAGTAGACGCATGTACATCGGCGCTGGCTTGCTCACCCTCATCCTCGTGGTCGTGGTGCTCCTCGTCGTGCTGTAACGCCGAACCTCCCGCGCGCTGAGCCGGTTCGCGGGTTCGAGCCGTGCGCCGGTTCGGGCTGACGCAGCGCGGACGCCGCGTACCCCTGTGATGCGGGGTGCAGCCGGCTGCCAGCGCCGTGCCGGCCGCCGCGCGTGTCATCTCGCTCTCCGCGTGTGCCGGGTGCCGCGCCGCGTTACGCTCGTCTGCGCGAAGAGACTAGACGCCCGACACCGCGGAGACGCATGTGCCCGGGTTCGAGGTAGCCCGCGTGATGACGAGTGAGCAACTGCGCGCGGCGCTGGTGATCCGCACGCGCGTGTTCGTCGAGGAGCAGCACGTCCCCGCCGACGAGGAGATCGACGCCTACGACGCGGATCCGCTCGGCGTTGCCGTGCACCTGCTCGGCAGTCTCGACGGCGTCCCCGTGGGCACGGCGCGTCTGCTGCTCGATCCGCGCCCGGGCGAGCTTCCGCACATCGGGTGCGTGGCCGTGCTCGCGGAGCATCGCCGGCAGGGCTACGGCGCGGCGCTGATGCACGCGCTGCACGCCGAGGCGCGCGCCTGCGGCTTCGCTGGCGTCACGCTCGCTGCGCAGCTGCATGCGCTCGCGTTCTACGAGCCGCTCGGTTACTTCGCGCATGGCCCGGTGTTCCTCGACGCGGGTATCGAGCACCGCCAGATGGACCTCCTGCTGTAGCGACCGGTCGCCGCTCCGGGACGGGCGACCGCTCAGCCCGCGCGCGTCGCGGGCGGGAGGCGAGACAGCACCTCGTCGGCGAACCGCTCGAGCCCGCTCAGCACCTCGCTGTCCCGCGCTCGGGCACGGTCCAAAGCGTGCACAGGATGCGGATGCACTCGTCCATGCGTGCCCCGCGATGCTCTCACTGCTGCCCTGCGACCTCGAACTCCTCGCGCAGCCAGCCGGCCCCGACGCCGAACAGGGCGCGCCCGCCCGAGAGGTGGTCTAGCGTGAGCACCGCGCGCGCCGTCGCGATCGGGTCGCGCAGCGGCAGGGTGAACACGCTCGTGCCGAGGTGGATGCGCGACGTGGTCGCGGCGATGTACGCGAGCGTGAGCAGCGGATCGACGAAGGGGCTCGTGGGCGCGATCGGCGCCTCGCGCCCGCCCGCGTACGGGTACTGGCCGGGCGCGTAGCGCACGGGCACCACGAGGTGGTCGGGCATCTATACCGACTCGAAGCCGAGCGCCTCCGCCCTGCGCGTGGCCTGGGGGCGCAGCTCCGGCCGCATGGCGGCGAGGCCCACGCCGAACTTCATGTTGGGCAACCTTCCGCTCGCGGGCGCACTTCGGGCGGGCGGATCATTCGGCCGGGCACGCGTCGGGGCGACGCGGCACGGCCCGCGCACGCGGCCGCGGGGCGGCGCTGGATTCGTTTGCGGCCAGTAAAGGCCCGTGCTACAACCGTCGCGGCACGCCGAGCCGCAGCCTGCCACGGGGGGACGCGCCGTGATCCCTGAGCAGTTCGGGCGGGTGGGTGTACTGTTCGGGTTCGCCCTGCTCTTCCCGGCCATCCCCCTGATCGCCTCGTACGTCTTCTACCGGCTGCGCCTGCGCCCCGAGCACCCGGACCCCATCAAGCGCGCGACCTACGAGTGCGGCGTCGAGGCCGAGGGCAGCTCGTGGGGTCGCTTCAACGCTCGCTACTACATCGTGGCGCTCGCGTTTGTCATCTTCGATGTCGAGGTCGTGTTCCTGTTCCCTTGGGCGACGGTCTTCGCCGGCATGGGCTGGGTCGCGTACTTCGAGGCCGTGTTGTTCGTCGGCGTGCTCGCGCTGGGTCTGGGCTACGCGTGGCGGCGCGGCGCCTTGGAGTGGCGCTAGTGCCGCGCGGCCCGCGCCAGCTCGCAGGGCGCGATGTCGCGGCACGCCTCGGCGCCGCGCTGCCCGCCGCCGTCGCCGGCGCGACCGACGAGCGCGTGGACATCGCGGCGCTCAGCATCGTCGAGGCGCTGCGCTGGCTGCGCGACGACGCCGAGCTCGACGCCGCGCAGCTCTCGAACCTCTGCGCCGTCGATCGCTACGATCACTTCGAGGTCGTGTATCACCTGCAGTCGCTCGACCGGAACCACCAGATCGTCGTGCATGCACGCGTCGAGGACTACCTGGAGCCCGAGCTGCCGAGCTGCTATCCCGTCTACCGCGGGGCGCTGCTGCAGGAGCGCGAGGTCTACGACCTGATGGGCGTGCGCTTTACGGGCCACCCGGACCTGCGCCGGTTGTTCTTGTGGGATGGCTACCCCGGCTTCCCGTTGCGCAAGGACTTCCTGCAGATCGGCGGGCACCACCCCGGCCTGCCGGGCTTCCCGTTCGAGACGGCCGGGCGGCAGCAGCGATGACCACGGCCAGCGACCCGTACGTCCTGAACATCGGGCCGCAGCACCCGTCCACGCACGGCGTGTTCCGCCTGCGCGTCGTCATGGACGGCGAGCACCTGCAGGACGTGGACATGGTCGTCGGCTACCTGCACCGCTCCATGGAGAAGCTCGCCGAGGAGCGCACCTACGCGCAGAACATCCCGTTCACCGACCGCACCGACTACCTCGCGGCAATGTCGAACAACCTCGGCTACTGCCTCGCGGCGGAACTCCTCGCGGGCGTCGAGGTGCCGGAGCGCGCCTCGTACCTGCGCGTGATCTTCGCGGAACTGCAGCGCATCGCCAGCCACTCGATGGCCAACGGCACGTTCATCAACGACGCAGGCGCCTGGCAGACGCCGCTGATGTACATGTTCCGCGAGCGCGAGAAGATCCTCGACCTGTTTGAGATGACGTGCGGCGCGCGGCTCACCACGAACTACATGCGTATCGGCGGCGTCGCCTTCGAGCCGCCCCCCGAGTTCTATCCTGCCGTCGACGCGCTCGTGGCCGAGCTGCCGGATCGCATCGGCGAGTACACCGAGCTGCTGGTCGATAACGAGATCCTGCTCGCGCGTGCGCGCGACGTGGGCGTGCTCTCCCCCGCCGACGCGATCAACGCCTCGATCACCGGTCCCGTGCTGCGCGCCTCCGGCGTGCCGTGGGACCTGCGCAAGGCCGAGCCGTACTGTGCCTACGACCGTTTCGACTTCGGGATCCCGGTGGGCCACCATGGCGACTGCTACGATCGCTTCCTCGTGCGGCTGGAGGAGATGCGCCAGTCCGTGCGCATCATCCGCCAGGCGCTCGACGGCCTGCCATCCGGTGCGCATAAGACCGAGATCCCGCTCGCGCTGCGCCCCGAGCCTGGCGAGGCATACGCCCGCGTCGAGGGGCCGCGCGGCGAACTGGGCTTCTACGTCGTCTCGGACGGCGGACCCGCGCCGTTCCGCTTCCACATCCGCGCGCCGTCGCTCATCAACCTCTCGCTGCTGCGCGAGATGGCCGTCGGCAGCTCGCTCCCGGACGCCATCGTCACGCTCGGCTCGCTCGACATCGTGGTTGGCGAGATCGACCGATGAGCGCGGCGCTCGACCCGATTCGCCTGCGTGCTCGGCTTGCGCCGCGCACGCTCGCGCGCGGCGTCATCGCGTTCGCCGCGTTCGTTGCGCTCAACGTCGCGATCGCCGCGCTGGTCGTCAGCGGCGCGCTCGACGGCGAGTGGTACGACTTTCGCGACCTCGGCCTCGGCGTGCAGCAACTGCGCGAGTGGCTGGACGAGCAGACCGCGGACCAGCCCGGCTGGCTCACCGACATCCTTCGCAGTACGACGTGGCTGTCGTACCTCGTCACCGCGCTGCTCGGTGCCACCGGCATCCTCAGCTTCGTCGGCGGCGTGCTGCTCGTGCTGATCTGGGTCGAGCGCCGGCTGATCGGGCGCATCCAGGTGCGCCGCGGCCCCAACCGCGTCGGCCCGTTCGGGCTGCTCCAGCCGGTCGCCGACGCGATCAAGTTGATCCAGAAGGAGACGCTCATCCCGGTCGGCGCGGACCGCGTGATGTTCTTCCTGCCGCCCGTGCTCGTGTTCATCCCCGGCCTGCTCGTGTGGGCGCCCGTCCCGTGGGCGCCGCACATGACGTATGTCGACACGAACGTCGGCGTGCTCTACCTCGTCGCGATCGGCTCGCTCGCGACGCTCGCGATCTTCATGGCCGGCTGGTCGTCGAACAACCACTACGCGCTGCTCGGCGCGATGCGCACCGTCGCGATGATGATCTCGTACGAGATCCCGCTGGCGCTCTCGCTGCTCACCGTCGTCGTGCTCACTGGCAGCGCGCAGCTCTCGGCGATCGTCGAGTGGCAGTCCGTGCACAACGTCTGGATCGTGGTGCTGCTCCCGCTCACCCTCTTCACCTTCTTCTTCGCGTCCACCGCCGAGCTCAATCGCACCCCGAACGACATCGCCGAGGCCGAGTCCGAGATCGTAGCGGGCTTCCACACCGAGTACTCTGGCATGAAGTTCGGCCTGTTCTACGCGGTCGAGCTGGGCAACGCGGTCGCAGTGTCGGCGCTCACCGCGGCGCTGTTCCTCGGCGGCTGGTCCATGTTCGGATTGCAGGAGTGGGTGCCCGCGTACCTGCTGTTCGCGACGAAGGTCGCCGCGGTCTACTTCGTGCTCGTGTGGTTGCGCGGGACGCTGCCGCGGTTCCGCCTGGACCAGCTTATGGCGTTCGCGTGGAAATACCTGATTCCGCTCGCGCTGCTGAACCTCGGGGTCGTGGCGATCGAGGCAGCACTGTTCCGGCGCTGGGAGGGCGAGGGCGTCGTTGTGCTCGGCGGCTTCGCGCTCGCGAACGGGCTGCTCACGGTCGTCGCCGTGCGCGGCTGGGCGCGCTTCCTCGGCTATGCGCCGGAGCGTGAGCCGCTGCTGCGGCCCACGCTCACCACCGGCGTCGGCGGCCTCCGCGCGGTCGACCGCATGCGGACGACGCGCTAGGGCGGGGGACGCGTGGAGTCCACCGGCATCATCATCGGCTTCTGGGCGCTCGCCGGCCTTACCGTCGGCAGCGCGGCGCTCGTGTTCGTCGTGCGCAATTTGCTGCACGCGGTGCTCGCGCTGGTGCTCTCGTTCATGGGCATGGCCGGGCTCTTCCTCACGCTGTCCGCCGACTTCATCGCGATGGCGCAGGTGCTCATCTATGCGGGCGCGATCTCGGTGCTGCTCGTCTTCGCCGTGATGCTCACGCCACTCGCCTCGCGCGACAACGGCAACTCGCTCTTCGCGCTGCCCGGCCTCGCCATCGGCGGCGCCTTTGCGCTGCTGCTGATGTTCCTCGCCGTCGACGTCGACTGGCCCGAGCTGCGGGACGCCGCGCTCGCCGATCGCGCGTTCGCCGACACCATCGAGGCCGTCGGCCGCTCGCTCGTCGACCGCTACGCGTTCGCCTTCCAGGTTGCGTCTGCGCTGCTGCTCGTCGCGCTGATCGGCGCGATCGCGCTCGTGCGAGAGGACGGCGCGCCGTGAGCCTGAGCGTCACGCTCGCGCATTACCTAGCGGTCTCGGGCGTCGTCTTCGGGATCGGCATCGCCGTGGCGCTCGGCAAGCGCAACGCGATCGCCGTGCTGATGGGCGTCGAGCTCATGCTGAACGCTGCGAATCTCGCGCTGCTCGCGTTCTCGCGCTTCGGCGCTGCCTTCGAGGCCGGTGATGCGCCCTTGGCCGGCCACGCGTTCGTCGTGTTCGTGCTCACCGTGGCCGCCGCCGAGGCGGCCGTCGCGCTCGCGATGGCCGTGCTCGTCTACCGTCACCGCGAGACCATCGAGCTCGATCGCATCAACCTCATGCGCTGGTAGCGCGGGAAGCGGCGAGCGCGCGATGTGGGTGAAGTTCATGGACGTGCCCGACGGCTACGCCGCCATGATCTGGAGGGAGCTGTTCAACACCGAGGCGCTCGCCGTGCGCGTTATCCCCCCGCTCGAGATCGGCGCGATGCACGAGGCGCGCGAGATCTGGGTGCCGGACGGTAAGACGCACGTGGCGCGTGAAGTGCTGAACAAGATCTGATGCCCGACTTCCCCGAAGCCGCCGCCTGGACGGTCTACTTCGCGCCGCTGAGCGCGTTCGTGGTCGTCGCGGCACTGCTGCGCGACCGTCCGCGCGAGGCGGGACGGCTCGTCGTTGCCGCGATCGGCGTCGCCTGGCTGCTCTCGCTCTGGGCCCTCGCCGTCGTCATGGACCACGACGGCGAGGCGATCGGCTTCGGCGCCCACCACTGGATGACCGTCGCGGACTTCGAGTTCGACGTGCGCATCTGCCTCGACGGTCTCACCGCGGTCATGCTCGTCGTCGTGACCAGCGTCGCGCTGCTTGTGCAGGTGTACTCGACGGAGTACATGCACGGCGACGGCGGCTACGCGCGCTACTTCGCGTACATGGGGCTATTCACCTCGTCGATGCTCGGCCTCGTGCTCGCCGGCAACCTGCTGCAGCTGTTCGTGTTCTGGGAGCTCGTCGGGCTCAGCTCATACCTCCTCGTGGGGTTCTGGTTCGATCGCCCCGCGGCCGCGGCCGCCGCGAAGAAGGCGTTCATCGTCACACGGTTCGGCGACTTCGGCTTCCTGCTCGGCCTGCTGCTGATCTGGTCGAAGACCGGCGAGCTGGACATCGCCACCATCAACGAGGAGGCCGAGCTGCTGTCGAGCGCGGTGCTCGCCGGCTTCATGCTCGGGCTGTTCGCAGGCGCGGTCGGCAAGTCTGCGCAGTTCCCGTTGCACATCTGGCTGCCCGACGCGATGGAGGGGCCGACGCCCGTCTCCGCGCTGATCCACGCCGCCACCATGGTAGCGGCCGGCGTGTATCTGCTCGCGCGCTTCTTCCCCGCACTCGAGGCAGCCCCCGCCGAGGTGCACACGATCGTCGCGTACACCGGCGGGCTCACCGCGCTGATCGCCGCGACCATGGGCATCGCCGCTACCGACATCAAGCGCGTGCTCGCATACTCGACGATCTCGCAGCTCGGCTACATGGTGCTCGCGCTCGGCCTCGGCGGGTACGTCGCGGCGGTCTTCCATCTCTTCACGCACGCGTTCTTCAAGGCGCTGCTGTTCCTCGGTGCAGGCTCCGTCAACCACGCGACCGGCACGTTCGACATGCGCGAGATGGGCGGATTGCGCACCGCGATGCCGATCACGTTCGTGACGTTCGTGCTCGGCGCGCTCTCGCTCGCCGGCTTCCCGCTCACCTCGGGCTTCTGGAGCAAGGACGAGATCCTGCTCGACGCGTGGAACCACGACCGCGTTCTGTTCCTCGTCGCGGCTGGTGTCGCCTTCATGACCGCGCTGTATATGACGCGCGCGGTCGTGCTCACGTTCCTGGGCGAGTACCGCGGCGGCGCGCCGTCGGCGCACGGCAGCCTTCCAAACGGCTCAGCTCACGCGCCGCACGAGTCGCCGCTCGCGATGTGGGCATCGCTCGCGATCCTTGCCGTGCCCGCGATCCTCATCGGCTGGACGAACGTCGGCGGCGGCTTCGGCGAGCTGATCGAAGGCGCGCTGCCGGAGGCACTGCGCCACGGCAAACCGGACACGCAGGCGGTGGTCGTCGTCACCGGCACGCTCGCCGCGCTGCTCGGCATCGGCGCGGGCCTAGCGCTGTACCTCGCGCGCCAGCCCGCCTCGGACGCGGTGCGCGCGTGGCTCGGCCCGCTGCCGCGCATCGTCGAGCAGAAGTACTACATGGACACGCTCGCGGAGGACATCCTCGTGCGGCGCGTGCTGTACGGCGGCGCTGGCCGCGCGCTGGAGCTCATCGACACGTACGTCATCGACGGCGTCGTGAACGGCGTGGGTCGCGCGGCGCGCCTCGGCGGTGACGCGTTGCGCCGCTCGACCGTCGGTCAGCAGCAGGCATACAGTTCGCTGCTGCTCGCGGGCGTCGTGGTCGCGGTCGTCGTGCTGCTCGTGGTCAGCGGCAACGTGCTGGAGCGCTAGATGCTGACGACGTTCCTGCTGCTCCCGCTGGCCGGCGTGCTGATGATCGCCTTCCTGCCGCGCACCCGCGAGCACGAGGCCAAGTGGATCGCGCTCTTCGTGTCGGCACTCGCGTGCGCGCTCAGCCTCGCCATCTTCGTGCGCTTCGACCGCGACGCGGCCGGCTACCAGTTCGTCGACCGCTTCGAGTGGATTCGCGCCGCCGACGCCGGATTCTCGGTGCAGTACATCGTCGGCGTCGATGGGCTGTCGGCGCCGCTGGTGCTGCTGCTCGGCGTGCTGTCGCTCGCCGCCGTGCTCGTGTCGTTCAACGTCACGTTCCGCGCGCGCGAGTACTTCGCGTGGCTGCTGGTGCTGGAGACGGCCGTCGCGGGCGTGTTCACGTCGCTCGACCTGATCCAGTTCTTCCTGTTTTGGGAGCTCGAGCTCCTGCCGATGTACCTGTTGATCAGCGTCTGGGGCTCTGGGCGCCGCGAGTACAGCGCGATGAAGTTCCTGCTGTACACCATCAGCGGCTCCGCGCTGATGCTCGTCGGCTTCCTGGTGCTCGGACTCGCCGCCGGCACGTTTGACATCGAGCAGCTCACCGCGCAGCCGCCGAGCGACACGCTGCTGCCGCTGCAGGCCGTGTTCTGGTTCGTGATCGCCGCGTTCCTCGTCAAGCTGCCGATCGTGCCGCTGCACACGTGGTTGCCGGACGCGCACACCGACGCGCCGACGGCCGTGTCCGTGATGCTCGCAGGTGTGCTGCTGAAGATGGGCGGCTACGGCATCCTGCGCATCGCGCTGCCCGTGCTCCCCGAACAGGCGCACGACGCGCGCGTGCTGCTCGCCGCGCTCGCCGCGATCTCCGTGTTCTACGGCGCCGTGCTCACGCTGCGTCAGCGCGACCTGAAGCGGCTGATCGCGTACTCGTCCGTGTCGCACATGGGGTACGTGCTGCTCGGCGTCGCCGCGATGGGATCGGTGGCGCTCTCCGGCGCCGCGCTGCAGATGGTGACGCACGGGTTGATCACCGGGCTGCTCTTCATCATGGTCGGCCTCATCTACGACCGCGCGCACACGCGTGAGATCGCCGAGCTCTCCGGCCTGATGCACCAGATGCCGCTGATCGGCGCCGCGACCGTCGTCGCGGGGCTCGCCGCGCTCGGCCTGCCCGGCCTCGCCGGCTTCGTCGCCGAGATCACGGTCTTCCTCGGCGCGCTCGAGGCACATCCCGCCGCGACGATCCTCGCCGTGTTCGGCGTCGTGCTCGCCGCCGGTTACGTGCTGTGGGCCGTGCAGCGCGTGTTCATGGGCGCGCGCAACGAGCGCTGGTCCGCGCTGCCGGATTTCGATGCGTGGTGGGAGCGCGCTGCCGTCGCGGGCATGCTCGTGCTCGTGCTCGTCGTCGGCGTGTACCCGCGCGTGCTCAGCGACGTCGTCGCGCAGGGCGTGGCGCCGCTCGCCGCGATGCTGGCGGGCCCCGCCGCATGAACCTCGAAGCGTTCCACTTCATCGGCCCCGCAATCGTGCTGCTCGCTGGCGCAGTCCTCGTCCTGCTCGCCGACCTCGCCACCGGGCGCCGCGCGTGCGTCCGGCCGCTCGCGATGCTTACGCTCGCGGCCGCCGCGCTTTACGCCGCCACCCAGGCCGCGGCCGACACCGGAGGCCAGGCGTTCGGCGGTGCCATCGGCGTTGACCGCTTCACGATTTACGTCGCGCTGTTGCTGATCGTGATCACCGCCGCCGTCGTCGTCGCGGGCGAGCCCGGGCTCACCCGCGTCGCGCAGCGCGGCGAGTTCTACGCGCTGCTGCTCGCCTCAACCGCGTCGATGATGCTGCTCGCCCAGGCGCGCGACCTTGTCGCGATCTTCGTCGCGCTGGAGACCACGTCGGCCGTGCAGTACATCCTTGTCGGGCTCGGTCGCGACGCGCGCGCGTCCGAGGCCGGGCTGAAGTACCTGCTGACCGGCGCGATCGCCGCCGCCGTGCTGCTCTACGGCTTCGTGCTGCTGTTCGGCATCGCCGGCAGCACGTCGCTCGCCGACATCTCGCGCGCGGTGGCGGAGACCGGCGACGAGACGCGGCTCGCCGTGGTCGTCGCGTTCGTGCTGATCGCCGCCGGCGTCGGCTTCAAGATGGCGATCGTGCCGTTCCACGCGTGGGTGCCGGACGTGTACCAGGGCGCCGCGACGCCGGTCACCGTGTTCCTCTCCGCGGCGTCGAAGGCAGCCGGCTTCGCGATCGCGCTGCGGCTGTTCTACACGGGACTCGGCGGCGGCGATACGCCCGTCTCGGCCGACTGGGCAAAGCTCTTCGGCGTGCTCGCGGCTGTCTCCATGACGCTCGGTAACCTCGCCGCGATCCAACAGACCGACGTGAAGCGCCTGCTCGGCTACTCCTCGATCGCGCAGGCCGGCAACATCGCGGTCGGGCTCGCGGCCGTCGCCACCGGCAGCACGCTCGGCCCGGCCGCCGTGCTGTTCTTCCTCGGTACCTATGCGGCGACGAACCTCGGCGCGTTCATCGCGGTGATCGCCGTCGGCGCGCGCGTGGGCTCCGACGAGCTGCGCGACTACGCCGGCCTGCTGCGGCGGTCGCCTGGCCTCGCGATCGTGCTCGTGCTCTGCCTGCTCTCGCTCACCGGCCTGCCGCCGACGGCGGGCTTCCTCGCGAAGCTGTACGTGTTCAACAGCGCGGTGCAGGGCGGCGAGCAGTGGCTCGTCTGGCTCGTCGTCGTCGCCGTCTTCAACACCGCGCTCTCTGCCTACTACTACCTGCGCTGGGCGCGCACGATCCTGCTCGACGAGCCGCTCGACCCGGCGCCGTTCCAGCCGCCCGCTGCCACTAACGCCGTGCTGACCGCCGCCGCGCTCGGCGTGCTCTTCTTCGGCATCGTGCCTACGCCGCTTATCGACGCCGCGCGCTCAGCCGCCGCCGCGCTCGCGTAGCGCTGCGGCATTGCCACCGGCGCGCGTGGACGCCGAGACCGTCCGCCGCGCCGTGCTCGACGCGTTCGGCGATGTGCCGCCCGAGCTCGCGTTGCTCATCGCGCACGACTGCGAGGAGTGCTGGGACCTTCGCGACCTGCTCGCGGGCAAGCCGCAGCTGCTCGACGACGCGACCGCCGACATGGTGCGTTGGGACCTGCCGCTGCTATCCGATGCCGGCAAGCAGTACTACCTCCCCGCGTGGCTCGTGCGATCGGTCGCCAGCACCGACACCGACCACACGGACGCGCTGTTCTTCGCGCTCGATTCCACGCATCGGTGGGAGCCCCCCGGCGGCTCCACGTCGGCGCAGCGTGCGGCGATCCGCGACTACTTCGCGCTCATGCTCGAGCGCATCGACACGCTCGGCGAGCTCCGGCACGAGTTCGGCCGCGCGCTGGATCGCTGGTCGTGACCGCCCCCTACGACATCGCCGTCGAGCCCGACGACGCGCTGCCCGCGGCCGCGCTCGCCGCCGTCGACACCGATCGCCTCGCGCGCGTGGCCGCCGACCTGCTCGCCGCCGAGGCCGCCCCCGCGGGCGCCGCCGTTACCGTGCTGCTCGCCACCGACGAGCGCCTGCGCGCGCTGAACCGCGACCACCGCGGCCTCGATGAGCCGACCGACGTGCTCTCCTTCCCCGCTGAGGAAGGCGATGCGTTCCCCGCGCCGCCGGAGGAGCCGCGCTACCTCGGCGACATCGCCCTCAGCCTTTCCGCAATCGAGCGCCAGGCGCGCGCCGCCGGCCTCGAGTCGGCGCTGGAACTCGCGCACGTTGTCGTGCACGGCCTGCTGCACCTGCTCGGCTACGACCACGAGACGCCCGACGACGACGCCGCGATGCGCGCGCGCGAGGAAGCGCTGCTCGGCCCTGCCATCCACGCCGGTCGCACCCACGACGACTGACGCGCGTCTCCGCTCCGCTCCCCTTCGCCCCGCAAGGGAAGAGGGGGCCGGGGGGGGGCCGGGAGGTGAGGGCAGGCGGCCCACCCGCTACACTCCTCGAGGACGCGCGACCACTCCCCGGACGCCGCGAGTTGCTAGTGAGCCAGGAAGTCCTCTATCGCAAGTGGCGTCCGCAACGTTTCGCGGACGTCGCGGGCCAGGCGCCCATCGTCACCACGCTGCGCCACGCTGTGGCCGCCGGCGCGCCCGCGCATGCGTACCTGTTCACCGGCCCGCGCGGCACCGGCAAGACCACCACCGGCCGCATCCTCGCGAAGGCGGTCAACTGCCTCGCGCCCGAGGACGGCGAGCCGTGCGACGTGTGCGCCTCGTGCGAGGCGTTCCTCGCCGGCCGCGCGCTCGACCTCATCGAGCTCGACGCCGCCTCCAACCGCGGCATCGACGAGGTGCGCGCGCTACGCGAGGCCGCCGGCTACTCCCCCAACGTCGCGCGCTACAAGGTGTACCTCGTCGACGAGGTGCACATGCTCACCGACCCCGCGTTCAACGCGCTGCTCAAGACGCTGGAGGAACCGCCGCCGCACGTCATCTTCGTGCTCGCGACCACCGAGCCGCATCGCATCCCCGCCACCATCACCTCGCGTTGCCAGCGCTTCGACTTCCGGCGCATCGCCCTGGCCGACGTCGTCGCGCGGCTGCAGACCATTGCCGCCGGCGAGCACTTCGACGTGCCCGCGCCCGCGCTCGAGTTGATCGCGCGCCAGGCCACCGGCTCGCTCCGCGACGCCGTCGGCCTGCTCGACCAGCTCGTCGCGTACCACGGCCCCGCGCTCGACGTGGAGGCCGCGCAGCGCGGGCTCGGCCTGGTCGGCGACCGCCGCACCATCGAC